>JBJFHX010000171.1:0-2074 GCA_051893995.1 Ruminococcus sp. | reverse complement strand
GAAAAACTCCCTTTGCATAAGCGGGTCAAGTCCGCCGGTCGGCTCGTCAAGAACACAAAGGCTTGGCTTATGCTGGAGTGCGCATACTATTGCAACCTTTTTGCGGTTGCCAAACGACAGCTCCTCTACCCTTTTTTCTGTATCAAGCCCGAGCCTTTCGCAAAGCTCCTCAGCTTCTTTTCTGCAATCCTTTTTACGCAAATCAGCCGAAAGCCTGATAACGTCCTTTACTTTCATTCCCGAGTAAAAAACAGCCTCAGACGGAAGATAACCGACTTCTTCAAGAATTTCTTTTTTACTTGTTTCTACACTCTTTCCGAAAATTTCAGCACTGCCGCCGCTTTTTTTAATAAGTCCTAAAAGTGTGCGGATTGTTGTGCTTTTTCCTGCGCCGTTAGGACCGATAAATCCGAAAAATTCTCCCTCGGCAACAGACAGGTTTAAGTCAATAATTCCCCTTGACTTGCCGTAATATTTTGTCAGTCCTTTTGTTTCGATTACGTTCATTTTTCTCCCTCTTTTCTTAAATAGAGTTTCTTCCAGAAATTAAGCATTTCAGTAAAATCCTTTTCCATTTTTTCAACGTCAACAGCGCCTTTTCTCTGCATCTCCCAAAGATAGCCTTCAGAGGCAAGAGTCATTTCACGGTACATCATTTTAACGTCAATTCCCTCTGCAAACTGCGTTGTGTCAATACTTGCAAGTATGTTATCCGACTTAAATGCCTTATAGCTTTTGTAGCTATTCTGAATTGCCAAACTTATCTCAGGGTCACGCTCATAAAATGCCTTTATCACAAAACTGCCCATATTCGGGTACTGATTCATAATGCGCATTTTTGCCTTCATTCCACGATACATCATCTCAAACAAATCCGTTTGCTCGTAGCATTTGTATTCGGTAAGATACTTTATTGTGAGCTTTGCGCAGTTGTCCCACAAAAACAGGTAAAGCTCTTTCTTGTTGTGAAAATAGTGAAACAACAGAGATTTGCTGATTCCTGCCTCGCCTGCAATTTCACTCATCGGACTTTTCTTGTAGGAATTCTGCGAAAAGACACGATAGCCAGCGTTGATTATCGCATTCTGCTTTTGATTAGGCAATGCGAAAAATTTTTCGTTCATATTTTCCTCCGTTGACCAAATCGGTCAAGTATAATTATACTCCGTTGACCGTTTTTGAGAAGACCTCTTTTGAAAAAAATTAAATTAAAATACATAAGCACCGCTGATACGGTGCTCTGATTATTTTCTATAATAGAATTTTATTCTTTTTCTGATGCTTTAACCATTTTGGGATAACGAAAAAACATAACCCAGAATACAACGCCTGCAAGCGCAAGTGCACAGCCAAGCCCTGTATAGAAAACGGCTATGAACACGTCGGGCACAAGTCCCGAATAGCGCAGCCAGATTCCTCCGCCCATCATAACAGCCATAATGCAGTAGGCTTTCAAGTCGAAAAAATGCCAGAAAGGTCTTGTCAGCTCGGGATAGCCGTGGATTCTGTTTGTGTGCTTAAAGCTCATTTTAAAGAACATCAAGCCGAAAAGTGCAAATACAACAACCGACAAAACGGGGTGATACCAGCTTATTGTTTGCATTCCCGTATATGCAAGCACTCCAAGTCGGGCGACGTTAAAGCCGGCAAGAAACCACACACAGCCTGCAATTGCAAGGAGCGTACGCTTTTTAACGTGAAATATCGGACTTTTTTTCATTGTTATTCCCCTCATACAAATATTCCGAATTTAACATTATTTTTTATTATAGCCTTTACAAACGTATTTTTCAACATAATTTACTTAATGTTTACTACAATTCCGCTTACACGTGCTTCAATTGCAAGCTCAGTACGGCTTTCGCACCCTGTTTTTTCAAGCATATTATGTATGTGATTTTTTACCGTACTTTCCGAAATATTAAGCTTTCGTGCTATAGATGCATTAGAAACGCCCGTTATCATAATGCGCAGTACTTCAAGCTCACGCTCGGTAAATTCGTCGCTGGAGGCAAGTCCGAGCTTTACTTTCGGCGTACTGTCGGGGTAGACCGACTCACCCTTCATTGTTCTG
>JBJFHX010000170.1:0-8500 GCA_051893995.1 Ruminococcus sp. | reverse complement strand
ACACGGCACGCCGTGTCCGTACGTCAACGTGGCTATTATTACACCGCTAAATTATAGTTTATAAAAAAACTACCCGAGCAAGTCAATCGTTGCTCGGGCAAAAATAAGATACTATTATTTTTTCTCGGTCAGAAGCTTGTTAAGCTCCTCCATAAAGGTGTTTATGTCCTTGAACTGGCGGTAAACGGAGGCGAAACGGACGTAGGAAACCTCATCAACCTTTTTGATTTCCTCCATAGCAAGCTCACCGATTTGCATAGAGGTGATTTCTCTGTCCAGACTGCTCTGAAGCTTTGCTTCAATAGAATCGACCATTGACTCAATCTGCTGAATTGAAACGGGGCGTTTCTCGCAGGCACGAAGAATACCTGCCGTAAGCTTGTTGCGATCAAAGACCTCACGTGACTTGTCACGCTTTACAACGATTATCGGCACTGTTTCGATAACCTCGTGGGTTGTGAAACGCTTGCCGCATTTAAGGCACTCACGTCTTCTGCGGATTCTCTCGCCGTCGTCGGCAGAACGGGAATCGATTACCTTGCTTTCTTCATAACCGCAGTACGGACATTTCATATAATCACCTCGGAATTATTCTATAAAGTAATTATAACATATACAGAACAAATTTCAAGTAAAGATTCATTTACATTTTTGTAATTTTATCAGTTATTAAGCTATGGCGGACACGGCACGCCGTGTCCCTACGGCTGTAACATAAATGTCAGTTTTAATCTGAATCATTTGAAACAATATGCACTACTATAAATCGGAACGAAGCGACCCGAAATTCCGAATTACGCATTCCGAATTCCGAATTAAATTAAAGGTTGCGGTAGTGCTTTACCTTTCTGTTTTTCTTACTGCGCTTTTTGTTTATCTTTGAGGAAATAAAGTAGCAGATAAGAATTAATGCGATAATTCCGATGATTACAATGAACCAGTAGGACTTGAACACCGTTGAGATTACGTTGAGGACAAAAAGTATTCCGCTCATTTCAATCTTTTCACTTGAAACAAGGTTTACCTTTGCAACCTCCTGCTTTTTGCCGTCACTGCCCTGATAATAAATTGTGGCTGTGCCGACAACTGTATCGGTATCAACAGGTGCGTCTATACTTTCGGGAACGTCTGTTTCCACAATCAGCTCGTCTTTATTCATATCCTTGGGGACAATTGCGCTCAGGTTCTTATCGGGAACAAGCAGAACGGAATCCTTACCCCACGCAAGATTTACCTTTTCTTCACAAACAGGAGTTGACGAGGTTGCAACGGTTTTAAGCTCAAGACTTGTAAGCGCCCATCTGAACAAATCGGCGGCATCGGTCATTGTACCGTATTCTTCACTTACGCCCTCCTGGTACGGAGCGTGAAGCAGTACGGCTATATATGAATACCCGTCGGCTGTGGCTGTAGTCACAAGACATCTTCCTGCCTGATCGGTTGTGCCAGTTTTGATTCCCTTGGCGTACATATAGTAATATTCTCCACCGTTGTTGGGGTCAATTAAATAGTTTGTTGTAACGAGAGGATAATCGTCACCCTCGCAGGTATAGGCGGTTGTATTTGTAATCTCGGAAAACTTCGGAAGCGTGAGAGCGTAGGTTGTAATTTTGTACATATCACGAGCCGTTGTGTAGTGATTGTCGTTGTGAAGTCCGTCGGGATTTTCAAAATGAGTGTTCTCACAGCCGAGCTCCTTAGCCTTGTCGTTCATAAGCTTTACGAAGCTGTCAACATTTCCTCCGCCGACATAATCGGCAAGCACCATTGCAGCGTCGTTACCCGAGGGTACCATCATACTGTAGAGAAGGTCAATTACGCTCATATCTCCGCCGACGTGGTCCTCAACGCTTGCAAGAGAACTGCCTGTGTCTTTCAGCACGTCAAGTACGGACTGCTTAATCGGAACACGGGTGTTTTCAAAATCGTCAATGTTTTCCGCAACAATTATGTAGGTCATAATTTTAGTTGTTGAAGCAGGATAACGCTTTGAATCGGCGTCCTTTTCAAAAACGACCTGTCCCGTATCCATATTGACAAGAAGAATTGAGTCAGATTGCGTTTTTACATTGTTCGGGTACGAAACTGCGCCCGTTGAAACAATTGATAACGAGATAATAATTATAAGTGCAAAAAGCAGTGAAATTATTTTGATTGACTTTCTTTTCATCAGTCGGTTTTCTCCCCTTTTTTATAAATATCAATTTTGTATTTAGCGTGTGATAATAACAACGGTAACGTAGGGACACGGCGTGCCGTGTCCACACAAAAATCGCAAAGCAATTTTTGTGAAAGGGACGTCTGGGAAGCCGTCCCCTACGGAAAGGTTTGTTTTCCACTATAACTATGGTTTAATCGGTGAAATTTGATAACCACTGCGGACACGGCACGCCGTGTCCCTACGAAGAATCGGATATAACGTCTAATTTAATGTATTCTGTCCGCCACGCTCAAAGAGTCTGTCGATTTCTGCTCTCAACAAACGCAGTTCGTCACAGCGGATATCCTTGTAGGTAAAAAGTATATAATCGGCGATTTTCTGCGAAAGCTCCAGACTTTTTGTGTCAGCAAAATCGGCTATAGTCATTTGCGGAAGTCCGTGCTGTCGCTCTCCGAAGAAGTCGCCCGGTCCTCGCATTTTTAAGTCCTCGTCGGCAATTTTAAAACCGTCATTCGTTGAGCAAAGGACTTCGAGTCTTTCCCTCGTGGTCGAAGTGGTCTTGTCGCTTACGAGAATACAGTAGGACTGAAACTCTCCTCTGCCGACTCTGCCCCTTAGCTGGTGAAGCTGGGAAAGTCCGAAACGCTCTGCGTTTTCAATTACAATTACCGACGCATTCGGAACGTCAACGCCTACTTCAATAACTGTTGTTGCAACAAGCAGTGAGAACTCGCCCGAGGCGAATTTGCCCATTACCTCGTCCTTTTCATCGGACTTCATTTTGCCGTGCACTATCCCGACGGGAATATCGGAAAATTCCTTTAGCATAAGCTCGGCGGCGTATTCCTCGGCTGACGCAACATTGTCAAGCTCGCCCTCCTCAACAAGAGGACAAACAATATACGCCTGTCTGCCCGAAGAAATTTCACTTCTTATAAAATTATATATACGCTTGCGCTGTGCCGCACTCATAAGCACGGTTTTTACAGGCTTTCGTGACGGCGGAAGCTCGTCGATTACCGAAATGTCAAGGTCGCCGAATATTATCAGACCGAGCGTTCTCGGAATCGGCGTTGCGCTCATTACAAGCAGGTGAGGATTCTCACCCTTGCCGAGCAGTTTTGCACGCTGAGCAACTCCGAAGCGGTGCTGTTCGTCCGTTACGGCAAGACCGAGGTTTTTGAACTCGGTTTTGTCGGTTATAAGTGCGTGAGTGCCGATTATCAGGTCAATTTCTCCGTCTGAAAGTTCATCCCTTACACGCTTTTTTTCCGACTCTTTGAGCGCACCTGTCAGCAGTGCAACCTTTATATCGGTGTTTTCAAAAAGCTTTTTAAAGGTTTCAAAGTGCTGGTTTGCAAGAATTTCTGTCGGTACCATAAAAGCCGCCTGAAAGCCGTTTTTAACAACCGTATAGCAGACCGAAGCCGCAACGGCGGTTTTGCCCGAGCCGACGTCGCCCTGAACAAGCCTGTTCATAGCGGAGGTTTTTGTCAGCATATCCTTAACGCAGTCGGAAACTGCTCTTTTCTGTGCATTCGTAAGCGTAAACGGCAACAGCGTTTCAAATTCTGAGGAAAAACTCTTTGTAATTTTTACTCCGCTTTCTCCCCTGCTGTGCTCACGCAGATTTCGCATACCGAGATTAAGTACTACAAGCTCCTCGGTAACAAGGCGCTTGCGTGCCTTTTCAAGACACTCCCGGTTTTTCGGAAAATGTATATCGTTTAAAGCCTGCTTTAAATCGCACAAGTCAAAAATATCCCTTACCTGCTGAGGCAATGGGTCATTGACTGTTTTCGGCAAAAGCGAAAGTGCCTGCTTGACTGCATTTGAAATAGTCTTGCTGACAAGTCCTGCTGTCTGGCGGTAAACAGGGTGGATTTTTGCGCCCTCACTTGCAAGAGAAAAGGTTGGCGCAATCATCTGCGCACCGTAGGAGTCGGCAGTTATTCTTCCGTAAAAGAAATATTCTTCTCCGCCCTTGAGCATTGAGCTTATGTATCTGTTGTTGAAAAAAACAATCTGCAAAGAGCCTGAGTCGTCGTACACCATACCCTTTGAGATAATCCGACCTCCGCTGATTCGGGAATCGGAAACAGGCGTTGCAAGCACTGCCCTGATACAGCACATACTGCCGTACTGCAAATCCGAGATTTTTTCAACGGTGCTCCAGTCCTCGTAGGCACTGGGATAGAAATTGAGCAGACTGCCGACGCTGTTAATTCCGAGCTTTGCAAAAAGCCCGGCACGCTTTGCACCTATTCCGTTTAAATTTGAAATCGGCATTTTATAAAGTGAAGCCATATATATACCTGTAGTTAAAAACATAGGGCATGACGCAATATCATGCCCCTGATTAATTAATTATTCAACACTTAAAATAAAGTAGTAAACAGGCTGGTCACCCTTGACAAGCGAAATATCTGTGCGTGAGCCGAACTTGTCACGAAGCTCCTCATACGCAGTGTTTGCGTCCTCTTCGCTTACGTCCTCACCGTAGATAAGGGTGATAAACGAGGTGTCACGGTTTACCATATTTTTAGCAAGCTTTACAAGAGCCTTAACAGCACTCTTTTCGGTAATTGTGAGCTTGCCGTTTTCAAGAGCGATGATGTCGCCCTCTTTGATTTTCTTTCCGCCGAATTCGCTGCTGCGTGCGGCAAAGGTTACAAGTCCCGTGCCTACGTTCTGTGCGGAATCCATCATAAGCTGTGCGTTGCTTTCGGCCGAAATTTCGGGGTCAAAATTGAGCATAGCCGTCATTCCCTGAGGAATTGTGCGGGTAGGAACGATTACAACATTTCTGTCGGTTACCATAGGAACAGTCTGCTCAGCCGCAAGAACGATGTTCTTGTTGTTCGGGAGAACGATTACGTTCTTTGCAGGAGTAGCCATTACAGCCTCGTAAATATCGTCTGTGCTGGGGTTCATACTCTGACCGCCCGAAACAACGTTTGTACAGCCTAAATCCTTAAAAAGTTCCTTTAAGCCCTCGCCTGCCGCAACAGCCACAAAGCCGATATCTTCAACAGGCTCGGCAGGAGTAAAGGTTTCCTTCTCAGCCTTTTTTGCTTTCTTGACATTTTTATGCTGTTCCTTCATATTCTCAACCTTTGTGGTGAGAAGCTGACCGAATTCTAGTCCCTTTGTAAGCGCATTACCGGGCTGTTCGGTGTGAACGTGCACCTTAATGATTTCCTCGTCACTTACAACAACTACGCAGTCACCGATTGTTTCAAGGTATTCACGGAGTAACTGCGGGTCGGTTTCCTCTTCGGGATTTCTGCCGACGATAAACTCGGTGCAGTAGGTGAAGTTAATATCCTCGTCAAATTCAGCCGCCGCACTGTCAAAATTATCAACAGTAACCTCGACAGAGTCATCGTATTCAACCACAACGCCGTCCTTGATTACGGAAAGCATACCTTCAAAGATTACGCAGAGTCCCTTGCCGCCTGCGTCAACAACGCCTGCCTTTTTAAGCACGGGCAGAAGCTCGGGTGTGATTGCAAGCGCCTCGTTAGCCTTGTCGCAGATTGCCTGCCAGACAAACACTGCACTGCTGTCCTCTTTTGCAGCCTCAACGCCTGCCTCGTAAGCCATTCTTGCTACGGTGAGGATTGTTCCCTCAGTCGGCTTCATAACAGCCTTGTATGCTGCGTCAACGCCGATTCCGAGAGCCGCCGCAAGGTTTTTGCCGTTTACCTCTTCCATATCCTTAAGACCTTGTGCAAAGCCTCTGAAAATGAGAGAAGTAATAACGCCCGAGTTTCCTCTTGCACCTCTGAGCATTGCTGAAGCAACAATTTTTGCCGCCTCACCTGCGCTTGTGCCGTCGTACTCCTCAAGAGCCTTTGCCGCTGACATTACTGTCATTGACATATTTGTACCTGTATCTCCGTCGGGAACAGGAAATATGTTGAGGTCGTTAATGCTGTTTTTCTGACGGCTGATATTGTTTGCGCCCGAAATGACAGCCTGTTTTAGAATATCTCCGTTAATCATAATAGCACATCCTTTTTAATGTACAGACTTTTTTACACAATAGTTGATTATATTATAACGTCTTTAACCTTTTTTTGCAATAGAAAAAACAACCAATTATTGTCATAATTGCTCATTCTATGCGCAAAGCTTCAGAATTTATGCACAAACCCGTTTTTTCGTCCACATCAAATATTGCACATTCCATTTTGCAGTCGCCGCTTGCAAGGTCAAAACGTGCAGGGAGTTTTGTCTTGAGCTTTTCAATAATTATTTCGGTTTTAACGCCGAGCACCGAATGAATTGTACCTGTCATTCCGACGTCTGTAATGTACCCCGTTCCCTTTGGGAGTATCTGACAGTCCGAGGTCTGAACGTGCGTATGCGTTCCGAAAACGACAGAAGCTCTGCCGTCAAGGTAATATCCCATTGCACGCTTTTCACTTGTTGTTTCGGCGTGGAAGTCAACAATCTTTATTTTGCCCTCTGCCTTTTCAAGCATTTTATCGACCGTTTCAAAGGCACAGTTGAGGTTGTTGTCCATACACATATTGCCCATTACGTTGATGACGGAAATTATCCTCCTGCCCGTATCAATATTGAGTATGCCCGTTCCGGGAGTAGTCTTTTCGGGAAAGTTTGCAGGACGTGCAATAAACGGACTTTCGTCAATATATTCAAAGGCTTCCTTTCGGCGGAAGGAGTGGTTGCCGAGGGTGATTACGTCAACTCCGCTGTCAAAAAGGAACTTTGCCGAGGTCGGAGTCAGTCCGTTGCCGTCGGCGGAGTTTTCACCGTTGCAGACTACAAAATCAATTGCTTTTATTTTCTTGATTGTCGGCAGCTTGCTGCGCAGGAAGTTACAGCCTACGCTTCCTACAACGTCGCCGATACAAAGTATTCTCATAAAATCAAATCCTAAATTGCAAAATAATATTTATAATATTTTATTTTATCATATAATATTTAATCTGTCACGCTGAATTCTTCGCTGTACGCAATATTTTCGTTAAAAATATAATCCGTTGTGCAACGGTATTCATCGCCTGTCTTATTTATATTTACTTTTCGGCTGACAACCTTGCTTTTCGGTTTTTCAAACGCTTCGTAAAGCAATAAATCATTCATAAATATTTTTTCCGCATCTGCTTTTGTAAGCTTCTTTTCAATGCTTTTAAGGCTTGACTGCGTGCTTGTTTTTATCCCGAGAGGAAGAACAACGTCGTTGCAGATTACATTTTGCGAGTTTTCGCTGAAAACAGATTTTTCATATGATGAGAATGATATACTGCACGGAAATTCAAGCCAGAGCAGAAACGCCCTGTTCCGGTCAGTTTTTTCACCGCTTAAAAATGTGTATTCATACCCGCTTTTTATTGACGTGTCTTTTTTGTAAACGACGTCGGCAAAAACCTCAGCATTTGCACGCACGTATTGTAGGGTATTCATTTTTGTTTCAATTATACCGCTGACGAGCAAATCACCCTTTGCAACACCGCTGCCCTTTTTTACCTGCACATTGCCCTTTTTAGCTTTTATATCCGTTATTACACCGTCGCATTTTGCCTTTACGTTGCAGGGAGTTGTGCTTGAATCAAGCTTTGGCTTTTTAGCCTTTTCCTTTATTTCAATTGAGGCTATATTGCCCGTAAGATTTACGCTCATCCAACCGATTTCGTCAATTTCAAGCATAGTGTCACGCTCGATTTTCTGAACGTCAAGGTTATTTTTATAGCCGCCTGTTTTTACGCCGTTTTCAGACAGCACCTGCTTTATTTTCGTTTCGCTGACGGTCTGCGCACCCATAACGCTTACCGACCAGATAAAATTTGATAGCACGACAATCAGAATTATTCCTGCAACTGCACCTATCGGAATTCCTATTCTCGGCTTGTATTTGTTTACAAAAAACGGCAGTCCGTGCTTTGAATTTATCCTTGTTTTTACGCCCGATTTTTTTGCGGCAAGGCGTATTTTTCGGTAGTCGCTTATGTACATTGAAGCGTTAATAGAATGCTTTGAGGGCTTTGCGTTCCAGAGGTTAATTCCATAGCGAGAAGTGATGTTCAGAAAACGCTCGGGAAACTTTCCGTTTGCGGTAAAGTCAACGTAACCTCTGAAAAATCTGATAAGCTGTACTAACACAAAATCACCTCAGCAAAGAAATTCAATTTGTGTGACAAATCCCTCAATCTCAACGCACGAGCAGGAAATACACCTTACGCACAGACCCCTTCCGCAGAATGAAACGACCATTTTGTTTGTATTAATCTTTATGTTGTCGCTTTCGTAAAGCAGAATTCCCGTTGAGCCTTCAAGCGTAATGCGCCTGTTGCCGAGCATTTCTATTGT
>JBJFHX010000169.1:0-2104 GCA_051893995.1 Ruminococcus sp. | reverse complement strand
CCGTACTCAGCAGTGTTGGAGATTGAATATCTCATACCTGCAAAGCCTGACTGATAGATAAGGTCAACGATGAGCTTCATCTCGTGAATGCACTCAAAGTAAGCGTTTCTGGGATCGTAGCCTGCTTCGCAGAGTGTTTCAAAGCCTGCCTGCATAAGTGCGCAAACACCGCCGCAGAGAACAGCCTGCTCACCGAAGAGGTCAGTTTCTGTTTCTGTTCTGAAGTTTGTTTCAAGAACACCTGCTCTTGCGCCGCCGATACCGAGAGCGTAAGCGAGTGCGAGGTCTTTAGCCTTGCCTGTAGCGTCCTGATGAACAGCAACAAGACATGGAACACCCTTGCCAACCTGATATTCGCTTCTTACTGTGTGACCGGGGCCCTTGGGAGCTACCATTGTAACGTCAACGTCAGCAGGAGGAACAATCTGCTCAAAGTGAATGTTAAAGCCGTGAGCGAACATAAGCATATTGCCTGCTTCGAGGTTAGGCTCGATGTCGTTCTTGTAGAGAGTTGCCTGCTTCTCGTCGTTGATAAGAATCATAATGATGTCAGCCTGTTTTGCAGCTTCGGCAGCTGTATATACTTTAAAGCCCTGTGCCTCAGCCTTTGCCCATGACTTACTTCCCTCGTAAAGACCGATAATTACGTTGCAGCCCGACTCCTTAAGGTTAAGAGCGTGAGCGTGGCCCTGGCTGCCGTAACCGATGATTGCAATTGTCTTACCGTCGAGTAAAGAAAGGTTACAGTCTGACTGGTAATAGATTGGTGCTTTCATGTTTTCTTTGTAGTCTTTCATTTTAATGAATCCTCCTTACCGCAGATTGCGGCATAAAATAAATATGTATATGTTATGCTGTAAGATTAAACGGAAACCGAAGCTGTGCCCCTGTCAATGGCAACAGTACCTGTTCTTACAATCTCACGGATACCATAAGGCTTGAGTAAATCAATCAGTGTGTTAACACGGTTTGCACATTCACAGTATTCAATCGTTACGCAGTTTGTGGCAACGTCAACGATTTTTGCCTGCATAATTTCAACCGTCTGAATAATCTCCGCACGCTTAGCGGCAGGGCAATGTACCTTTATAAGAGTAAGCTCACGGCTGATGAAGTTACCCTCGTCAAGTCGCTTGACCTTGATGACGGGAATAAGCTTGTTGAGCTGTTTTTCAAGCTGTTCAACAACGTATTCGTCGCCGTTTGCAACTATGGTAATTCTCGAAACGCCGGGTGTGTTTGTCACGCCAACGGCGAGAGAGTCAATGTTAAAGCCTCTGCGGGAGAAAAGTCCCGAAATTTTTGAGAGAACGCCCGCCTGGTTTTCAACAAGTATTGATAATGTATACTGCATTTTCTCACCTCATTAAATAGACGGAGTGTCGGGATATACGTTGCAGACAAGGATAAACGGCTTGTCGGAATCAACGATTCCCTTTATGATGTTTTCAGCCTCTTCGTTGGAGCTTGCCTCTGCGCAGTCAATTCCGTAGGCTTTAGCAATTGTAAGAAAATCGGGGTCGCCCTGAAGAATCGTTGCGCTGTGTCTGCAGTTGTAGTTCTTGTCCTGAAGCTCACGCACCATTCCGAGTCTGGAGTTTCTCATAATTATGATTTTTATGTTGAGGTTGTTGCCAGCAATTGTTGCAAGCTCGTTCATACCCATCTGGAAGCTTCCGTCACCGCAGATTGCAATTACGTCACGGTCGGGTCTGGCAAACTTTGCACCGACTGCGGCAGGGATTGAGTAACCCATAGTTCCCATACCGCCCGTTGTGAGGAATCTGCCTTCACGGATACGGAAGTTGTTAGCGCACCATATCTGGTTCTGTCCTACGTCGGCAACAAGAATTGCCTTTGAACGGAACATTGCGCTGAGGTGGCTGACGAGTGTTCTCGGCTCAACATAGCCTTCAAAAACGGGAGGAGTTTTGAACAAATCCTTTTTCCACGTTTTTACGGTTTCCTGCCACTGCTCGGGAACTGTGTAGTCGCCGATGTTTTCAACAAGCATATCAAGAACATTTCTCATATCGCCTACAATCGGAATTTCGGTTTTTACGTTCTTGCCGATTTCCGCAGGGTCAATGTCAATGTGGATAAC
>JBJFHX010000168.1:0-8648 GCA_051893995.1 Ruminococcus sp. | reverse complement strand
GCGACACCATCATCATTACAGACGGTACTTTCCTGCTCAATACAGTGGGTAAGGGCATTAAGTCTACCGCAGACACTACTCTCAAGGGCGGTGATTATACCATCAATTCGACTGACGATGCACTCCATACAAACGGCAATATCACGATTGACGCAGACAGCTCAATCACATTCAGCGGCGTCGTTGTCATGGCGGTATGCTCATCCAACTCAATGTGGCAGGATATTACCGGCAAGCTGAGCGGCGGTGCGGTTATTAACCAGTCAGTAGGCTCTGTTTCTACAAGCACAGTATTTGCTGTAAAAGATTCTTCCGATAGCGTACTTTCTGCACTCCAGTCCAAACTGTCGGGAAGCGTGGGCATTGTTTATTACAATGGCAGCTCAACGGCAAGCACAGTTTCGACAGGCGGCAGCTACAGCGGCACTCTCGATGACTTTGGCTACGGCTCAGGCGGCAATTACACCGGTGGCACCAGCTACACACTATCCACAAGCTCATCAAACAGTGGCGGAAACACAGGCCCCGGAGGAAGATTCTGATATAAACCTTAAGAGCCTGACTTTCGCAGAAACAGATAATCTGCACTAAAATAAGAATAATCCGAACCTGACTCCGATTTGAGGCAGGTTCGGATTTGTTTTTTTAATCTTAAACAGGAAAATATTTTTTAAAATAATTGCCGTATTGCTGATTTTATGATAGAATTTATACATATCAGAGTGTGCGTAATTGAGGTGATGAAAGTGGTTAGAGAAATCAAAGCAAACGAACTGAACGAGTTACTTGAATTATATACGCATTTGCATGATTTGGGAGTCCCTGAGAATACTGAACATTTACAGAAAACATGGAACACAATTTGCAATGATGAAAATCATCATATTATTGTCTGCGAGGTTGACGGCAAAATTGTTTCTTCCTGCGTGTGCGTGATTATTCCGAATCTTACAAGAAATATCCGTCCCTATGCTTTTATAGAAAATGTGGTTACTCACGCTGATTACAGAGGAAAAGGCTACGCAAAAATGTGCCTGAATTACGCAAAAGAGCTTGCACAGAAAGCAAGTTGCTACAAAATGATGTTGCTCACAGGCTCAAAGAACGATAAAACTTTAGACTTTTATAAAAAAGCCGGCTACAACTCGAATGACAAAACTGCATTCATTCAATGGTTATAGGGAGTTATGCTATGAACATAGAGTACAGAAAAGCAACGCTTGATGAAGCGGAAAGAGTATGCTATATCGTTCAGCACACAAAGGCTGAAATTTATCCCGATTACTACACAAAGGCTGTTGTTGACTTTTTCGGCAGACTTCACAGCATTGATAATATAATCAAAGATATTGAAGCAGGCAGAATAAGCATTTTAGTCAAGGACTGCGAAATTATCGGCACAGGCAGTCATACGGATAATCACATTACAAGGGTTTATGTTCTGCCCGAGTTTCAGAGACAAGGCTACGGCAGTCGTATTATGGACGAACTGGAAAATGAAATTTTCTCAAAATACGATTACTGCGAGCTTGACGCTTCACTTCCTGCTCGTATCTTCTATGAAAACCGTGGTTTTAAAACAGTAAAGCATATCAAATACGATATCGGCAACGGCGCATTTATGATTTATGAGGTTATGAGGAAAGATAAGACCAATGAATAACATTAAATGGATTTTCTTTGATATAGGCTCAACACTTGTTGACGAGAGTGTGGCTTTCCGAAAAAGAGTTGAAAAGACCGTAGCAAATACAAATGTCAGCTATGATGATTTTTACAATAAAATGGTTGAGATTTCAAAATACAATCAAAATGGCTACCATAAGGCACTTGAATTTTACGGCTTGACTATGGCTCCTTGGAACAGTGATGACGAATTTGTATATCCTGAAGCGGAAGAATGTTTAAGAAAGTTAAGCAAGAAATATAAAATCGGAATTATTGCCAATCAGGTCTTTGGCAGTGAAGAACGGTTAGAAAAAATCGGCTTACTTAAATACATAAACCTTGTTGTAGCGTCTGCCGAGGAGGGAATTGCGAAGCCTGATTTACGTATCTTTGAAATTGCTCTTAATAAAGCTGATTGCAAAGCAGAAGAATCGGTAATGGTCGGTGACAGGCTCGACAATGATATTATCCCTGCCAACAAAATCGGAATGAAAACCGTATGGATAAAACAAGGATTAGGCGGACTTGCTATGCCTAAAACAGAGGAGGAACAGCCCAATTACATTGTCGAGAACTTGTCAGAAGTTATTGGTATATTTTGGTGAGATGATATGAAAAATATAAACGAAGTATATGATATTTACAATAACGGTACTGATATTGACCGTTTACATTGTTGCAGAATTAGCAATAAAGAATAAATAATAAAGAGAAAAGGAGAAAAACAACTATGAACAACAAAGAATTAGTAGTCAGCTTCTTTATGGAAGGGTACTCAAACCACAATTATGATTATATAATGGAATGTGTGGCAGAGAATTACATAGACCACAGCCCTGCCGGTGCAAGAAGCAATGCAGATGCGGTGAATATCCTGAAAATTGTGGAGGGACAGTTCGCTGACTTAAAAATCAAGGTGATTGATGTATTTTCTGAAAATGAAATGGTTGCAACAAGAATTCTCTATGACGGTATTCATATCGGAACTTGTATGGGAATACCTGCCACCGGAAAACATATCAGCTTTGAAGCATTGGAAAACTTTAAGGTTGTAGATGGCAAAATTGTGGAATCATGGGGATATTGGCCTGATAAAGAAATTGAGCAAAAGCTGAAAGCATAGGATAGCTTGTTCAGAGTGCTGTGCAATGAATGCGATTTCTGCAAATGCTTAGATGAAAAAATCTCTGTAAATAATTACAACCCTCAATCAGCAGTGTAAAATTGATTGAGGGTTGTTTTATTCAATGTCAACAGAGAAAGGATGATGAAAGAATATAGACAATCTGCAACTACATAGATTTTACTGAAAATTGATAAAAAACAAGGCAAACCGCATGGTGCGATATTGCCTTGGAAATTTATATATAAATTTTATTTTTTCTTCATACAGTTGTTAAAGCACTGTTTGTCAAATTCGGGGTTGAAGGCGTAGAAGTTCTTTTCATCGAGTTTGTCGGTGAGCAAGCGCAGATTTTCGCCGAAACGCTGATAGTGAACAACCTCACGCTCACGCAAAAAGCGTATAGCGTCCTTTACGTCGTAGTCGTCGCAGAAACGCAAAATGTTGTCGTAGGTCGAGCGGGCTTTCTGCTCCGCCGCCATATTCTCGTGAAGGTCGGTTATTGCATCGCCCTTGACCTGCAGTGCAGCGGCAGAAAACGGAGTTCCCGAAGCACCCTGAGGATAAACTCCTGTTGTGTGGTCAACAAAGTAGTCCTCAAATCCAGATTCCTTTATTTCCTTTTCGCTGAGCCCTCTGGTGAGCTGATAAACAATTGCGCCAATCATCTCAAGATGCCCCAGTTCCTCGGTTCCTGACGAGTCCCCTCGGTTGGAAGTTTTACCGTTTGCAAGCTATAAATTCATATCATACGGTAAGCTTGATAAACGCACAACCAAGCTCGCAGCAGAGTCGGACAAGCAGAGAAGAAAATGCTTTACAGCAAGTCTGTGTTTTATATAGAATAACCTTCAATCAGAACTATCGTGTTTTGAGAACAGCTCGTTAAAGCAAAATGCTGAATTTGCAGCGAGTGAATTTGATACTTTTATATTTTTGCATTTATAATACATTTATGATAAATGCAAAAATACCTTTAGTGATAAAAGAGCATAAATACTGTATAAAGTCAATAAAATCACTTCTAAGTTTGTAAAAAAGATAGAAAAATATACGTATTTTTTAAAGATTTATGTCAAAATAAGACATTCAATGTATTGACTTTGCATATATATAATGATATAATAATATCGGTAAAGTATGGAGTGTTTTTCTGTGTTTACACGTATAAATTATTGGTAAGGGTTAATTTAGATGGAAATTAGTAAAAATAAAGAATCTCAATATGTTGAAATTGATATAGCTGAATTATTTGTCGCTCTTTGTAAAAAAGCTTGGATGATTGCTATTGTGACAGTCCTTGTGGGCGCAATTGTCGGTGCTTATGCTTTCTTTTTTGTTACCCCTAAATATAAAGCAAGTGCAATGATGTATGTAAACAATAATTCTGTTTCTGTTGCGGGTGCGTCTTTTGATTTGTCAGACCTTAACGCCGCCAAGAGCCTTGTTAATACATATATGGTTATTCTTAACAGCAGAAATGTGCTTAATGATGTAATTGAGAAATCAGGCGTCGATTACAGCTATAAAGAGCTTAAGTCAATGATTTCTGCCGCTCCTGTGGACTCAACCGAGGTTTTTGAGGTAGTCGTTACAAGCACCAATCCCGAGGAAGCTGAGTTGATTGCAAACAGCATATGTGCTGTACTGCCTAAAAAAATTGCAAGCATTGTTGAAAGTAGCTCTGTGAGAATCGTTGATTCTGCTGTTTTGCCGGAGAAAAAATCCTCGCCTAATGTTACAATGTATGCCCTTGTTGGTATGCTTGCAGGCTTTGCGGTCAGCTGTGCTATTGTTATTATCTTAAAACTGCGTGATAACTCAATAACCAGCGAAGATTATTTGATTAATAACTATAAATATCCGGTATTGGCTGTTATACCCGATTTGGATGATAATCATCAAAAAGGTAAGTATTATTACTCATATTCGAGCAGAAGGAGTGATTACGGCGATGCAGCAAGGTAATGACGTGCAGTCTTCAAATAACTCAAAAAGATTTAAACATATCGGTGCCGATTTGAATTTTGCGGCTTCTGAATCGTATAAAAGGTTAAGAACAAATATTTTCTTTTCGCTTGAGGATAAGGACGACGACCTCGGTTACGCTATCGGCATAACAAGCTCAGTCAGAGGCGAGGGTAAAAGTACAACAAGCATTAATACGGCATATGCGTTAGCCGAATCCGGAAAGCACGTCATCTTACTGGAATGTGATATGCGTCTTCCCGTTATGGCGAAGAATCTGGATATACCTTCCGAGCCGGGATTGTCTGACTTCATTGTTGGCTTATGCACAAGCGAAGAAGCAATCAGAACATCGATTATTCACCAAAATCTTGATGTTGTACCGGCAGGAAGTATACCGCCTAATCCGTCGGAGCTTCTGGGCACAAAAAGATTTAAAAATATCTTAACAGTACTTATGAAAGCCTATGACTTTGTAATAATTGACCTTCCTCCGATTTCTTCGGTTTCCGACGCACTTGTTGTCGCAGGCGACGTTGACGGAATGATTGTTGTTGTAAGGCAGGATTTGTGTACGCAGAGCCTTCTCGCCGACACAATGCGCCAGTTAAGCGTAGTTAAGGATAAAATTTTAGGTTTTGTTTACAACGGTGCAACATCCGAAAGCAAAAAATATAACAAAAAATATTATAAATACGGCTACGGTTACGGCTATGGCAAAAGGCATCAAAGGTCATCGACTGATTCCTGATTGCGGTATTACGGCGTATTCATATTTTAAGGAAGTGACCTTGTGAAAAAAAGGTATTTTCTGTTAGTCGGTTTTGTGCTTTGTCTGACGTTGTCGTTTGTTTGTCTTTTTCTGGGGCTTAAGTCATTTTTCATCAAGCCGAAAACAGCGGATTTTGCTCCGTCAAGACCTGTAACGGATGCGCAGAATCCGACGGGAGCAAGTTCTGTTCCCAAGGATAATAATAAAGCCGATGAAAAGGGAGATAAATGTCCTGTTGACTTTTCTTCACTAAAAAGCATAAATTCAGATATTTACGCTTGGATTGACGTTCCGGGAACAAACATAAGCTATCCGGTACTGCAAAGCGAGAATGACGATACCTACTATCTTAACCACGACAGTGATAAAAACTATAATACAAACGGTGCGATATTTTCAGAAAAAGAATATAATGCAAAGTCGTTTGACGACCCGGTAACTGTACTTTACGGTCACGATATGCGTTCGGGCGATATGTTCGGGCAGCTGCAGTCTGACTATTCAAATGAGGAGTTCCTGAAGAATAACGGTGAAATCCTGATTTATACACCGGAAAGGGAATTGCAATATAAAATATTTGCAGCCACTCCTTATTACAGTCTGCACCTTTTACACTATTATCCCTTTGACAAATCGTATGTGTTCAACCAGTTCTTTGATGAGCTGTATAATTACAGAACATTGAGTTCAACATATTTAGAGAAATATAAGCCGTATTACGGCGATAAAGTACTTGTTTTGTCAACCTGTATGAATAACGGTGACAACAAGCGTTTTCTGGTTATGGGCGTTTTAAATTCCATTAAAGAATATAATTAATATATTTAATATTAAAGGAGACGGAAATTTATGAAAAAAATGTTTTCAATTCTTTTAGCTGTTATGATTCTTGTTATGACAGTCATTCCTGCGGCAGCTGCATCTAATTCGTTTGTCCCGAGTATTGAGGGAAAGTTCAGTCCTATGATAGTTTTGCAGACCGACAGCAAAGGCAACAGTGTTGCTGCAATTATTTACGACAAGGACGGTCACGAAATTACCGGTGTTCCCGAAGGTGCTGTTATTATTACACCTCTTTCAGGCGCAGAAGATGCTGCTAATGCGATAAAGGAAGCTTTGGATTATGCGCAAAAGCAAATAAAAGATGCGGATAATTTGGGCGATCTAACTGACGAAGTAAATGCATATCTCAAGGAACATTATCCCGAGATGAGTTTAGACGATTTAGTTGTATCGCAATTGTTTGATGTACGTTTGGATGATGAATATTCAAAGTATTTAAATGACGGTGCTTATTTTAACGTTCAGCTTGATTTAGGTGAATCATTCCTTTTCTTCCTTTTGTCACAAGATAAAGATTGGACTTTGTGCAAGGATTATAAGGTAGACGGAAGCGTTGTAACACTTAATTTGTCCGAACCTACTCAGGTTGCTCTGGTAAAAAGCAATTACTCACCGTCAGGTGTTCCGTCAAATAAAAACAATGCAGAAGTAAAGTCGCCTCAGACAGGGGATTATACAAATATTTTGTTGATTTCTCTTGGTGTGCTTTCTGCAGTCGGTGCAGCTTTGTTCATTGTTATGTTTGCAAGAAATAAACATACTAAAAAAGAGAATTAAATTGTAATAGTTATGAAATCAACTCACATTTCAAATAAGTTTTTGAAAATTGCAGTCGGAGTAGTATGTTTTCTGATACTTGTAATCGGTGTATTGTTGATAATAAATCTTTTAGATGCTAACCGAAGCACCAATCAACAACCGGAAGAATCAAATGATTCTTCGGCAATTTATATTAACGGTTCGCCGTATGAATTGAAATCCGATATAGAAACAATTATGTTTATGGGTACGGATAAATATGATAATGATGAAATTATGAACAATTCATTCAGAAATGATATGCAGAATGACTTTAATTTTCTGCTTGTTGTTGATAATGATTCAAAAAAAATTACACCTATTCTCATAAACAGGGATACTATGACTGACATACAAACATATTCCGTAAGCGGCAAGAAGTCCGGAATGGCTTATGAGCAGCTTGCTCTTGCACATACCTACGGTTCAGGAAGCAGCGACAGTTGTATTAATGTTACACAAGCTGTATCAAATTTGTTTTATGACGTTAACATCGATCATTACGCAGCTGTTTCTTTAGACGCAATACCGATTTTGAATGATGCTGTAGGCGGTGTTCAGCTTACTTTGCTTGATGATTTGACTTCAATAGACCCCTCAATGGCTGAGGGTACGGAGATGAAGTTAAAAGGTAAACAGGCAGAGTATTATATCAGAAGCAGATACGGACTTAATGACAGCACGAATGAAAATCGTATGGAACGTCAGAAGCAGTATATTTCCGAATGGATAAAAGCTGCGAAGCAGTGCTTGAAAAACGATTCGTCGTTTGCAGAGAACACAGTCATTAAGGTTAATGAATATCTGACAACGGATATGTCTGTATCATTGCTTTCAGAATTATCCGAGAAGATTTACGAATACGAGCAGGAGCCGATAGTTGAGTTAGAAGGTACGACCTCTGTTGTTGATAATCACATTCAGTTTAAACCTGATGACTCGGCAATAAAGAAAATCGTTATAGATAATTTCTATACACCCGTTCCAAAAGAAGAATGAAAATTTTTATAAGGTAAATGCATAGATTTATCTAAACAGAAATTATTGTAATTTTGTTTCTTAATACAGAACTTCAAAGAATGGGCTTTGAAGTTCTGTATTTACGAATAGCAGTTTATCCAATGACAATTGAAGAAAATTTCAGCTCATAGTGCATTTTGACATCTTTTGTGCTGTTTTTAGTTAAGAAAAATGTTTGCATTAAAATATTAGTGTTTTTTCATTTATTTTAATAATAAAAAGTAAAATCAATGAAAAAATAACTAATTAAGTTTATTTACATATTTCCGTTTTATATTGAGGATTATAGTCTGCTATGGGTATTACATTATAATTTTTTTACCGTTAATGCAAAATTTGTAGAATAAAGTGAGGTTTTGTAATAATCTTTAATCTGATTATCCCTTTAGTTAAGCTTTTATTTTAGGCTTATTTATTGAGATAAACTATAATTTAGCCGAGTGCCTCGGCGGGCAA
>JBJFHX010000167.1:0-31991 GCA_051893995.1 Ruminococcus sp. | reverse complement strand
AGCTTATCAATAACAGGGCTTTGTACTGCGCCTAAAAGCGAAAGCTGCATATCGTCTTTTTCTTCTTTAATTATTTCAACCTTTGCCCCGTCGCCGTTTTCAAGCTCCGAGAGAATTTCCTTTGCACGGTTAATTATCGACTGCGGAACACCTGCAAGCTTAGCAACCTCAATACCAAAGCTGTCATCAGCACCGCCCGGAACAATTCTTCGCAAAAAGGTAATGTCATCACCACGTTTTTTAACAGCTATGCTGTAATTTTTAACACCGTCAAGGAGGTTTTCCATAACAGTAAGCTCGTGATAGTGAGTAGCAAACAGGGTTTTTGCTCCTAGCTTCTTTTTATCGGCACAAAATTCAAGGACGGCTCTTGCAATACTCATACCGTCGAAGGTTGAAGTACCTCTGCCGATTTCATCAAGAATCAGCAGACTTTTTGAGGTGGCATTTTTAACAATATTTGCGACCTCGCTCATCTCAACCATAAAGGTTGACTGTCCCGAAGCCAAATCATCAGATGCTCCGACTCTAGTAAAAATGCTGTCTACAATGCCGATTTCGGCTGATGATGCAGGAACAAAGCTGCCTATCTGCGCCATAAGCACAATAAGGGCAATCTGGCGCATATATGTTGATTTACCTGCCATATTCGGACCTGTGATTATTGCTACTCTGTCGCTGCTGCTGTCAAGATAAACGTCATTCGGAACAAAAGGAGAGTCCTTTAAAAGTGCTTCAACAACAGGGTGACGTGAATCCTTGATTCTTATTGCAGACGAAAGATTTACGTCGGGACGTACATAACGATTGTCTGAAGCTACGTTTGCAAGCGAGGTAATAACATCAAGCGTTGCAATTGATTTTGCAGTTTTCTGAATACGTTCAAGATTATCTGCAACAGTTTTTCTTATAGTATCAAAGATAGAAAACTCAAGTGCAACGGACCTGTCTTTTGCGCCGAGTATTCTGCCCTCAACCTCTTTTAAGTCCTGTGTTATATATCTTTCACAGTTTGTAAGCGTTTGCTTTCTTATGTAAGTGTCGGGTACAAGGTCTTTATAGGAATTTGTTACTTCAATATAGTAACCGAAAACTCTGTTATAACCGACTTTTAGCTTGGGAATACCTGTAGCTTCTCTCTGTTCAGCCTCGATTTGGGCAAGAATATCCTTTGAATTGTTCATATCGCCCGTTACGGAATCAAGCTCTTCATTATATCCTCGCTTAATCATTCCGCCCTCTCTTATGGTAAAGGGAGGTTCTTCAACAATTGCATTGTCAATCAGGCTGAATATATCATCAAGCGTGTCAATATCACGATAAATCTTTTTCAGATATGATGTGTTACAATCAGATACAAGCTCAGAAATTCTTGGCAGTTTCTGAATTGCCGAGCAAAGCGAACGCAAATCTCTGGCGTTTGCCGAGCCGTAGACAATTTTTGTCATCAGTCTTTCAATGTCAAAAATTCCTGAAATATTATCGGTTATTTCAAGACGGAGCATTGTGTTGTTGACAAGTTCTTCAACAGCAGACTGACGGTTATTTATTGATGAAATATTCATCAGAGGGTGTTCAAGCCACGAACGGATAAGCCTTTTTCCCATTGCAGTTTTGGTCTTGTCAATAACCCACAACAGCGAGCCTCTTTTTTCCTTAGTCAGCATTGTCTGCGTAAGTTCAAGGTTGCGCTGTGTGTTGTAATCAAGACACATATACTGACTTTCGCTGTAAAGCTCGATATGATTTATTCGTTCAAGTCCGCTTTTCTGTGTATCTTTAAGATACGAGAGCAGAGCACCGATTGAACAAACAAGTACCTCGCTATCAGCTACATTTTCTGATTCATCTTTAAAATGCTCAGCAACAGCATTCTTGCAAAGAGTGTATTCAAACTTATCATCTTCAAGCATTTCAACGCCTGCTGAAAGTTTTGTCTTGATAAACTTTGGCAGTTCTTTTATTTTTACAATATCTCCGCCGATAAGAATTTCCCTTGGATTGTAGCTTGCAAGCTGACTTGTGAGAACATTATAAGAATCCTTGCCTGAAATCTCGGTTGCGTATAATTCTCCTGTAGAAATATCGCAAAAACAAATACCTATATGCTTGCTTTTGGCAAACATACAGCAAATGTAGTTGTTTTTGCTTTCGTCAAGCATGCTCGACTCCATAACAGTGCCGGGTGTGATAACACGGATTATGTCACGCTTAACAAGTCCCTTTGCCTTTGCAGGGTCCTCAGTCTGTTCACAAATTGCAACCTTGTAACCCTTTGCAACAAGGCGTGCTATGTAGCCCTCACAGCTGTGAAAAGGAACACCGCACATCGGCGCACGTTCGTCCTGACCGCAGTCACGGCCGGTAAGTGTGAGCTCAAGCTCTTTTGACGCAAGCTTTGCATCATCATAGAACATTTCGTAGAAATCTCCAAGACGAAAGAACAAAATGCTGTCTTTATTTTCTTCTTTAATTTTAAAATACTGTTTCATCATCGGAGATAACTCCGCCATAATCTCACACCCTTTTTGTTAATCTAAATCAAATCAGTGACATCCGCCGCAGCTTTCGCAGCTGCCTGAGCAGGACGACTGCGAATAGTCGGCAGTTTCGGGGTCTGCACCCTCGCAGGACTGCTGAACAATGGCAAGTACTCTGTTTGCAACAACATCAAATTCTTCCTTTGCATCGTTGTAAGCAATCATATTTTCGTTAGACATAATCTCTGAGTAAACCTCTCTCATTTCAGTGTTGAGCTGTGCAAGTTTGTCCTGATCTCTTTCCTTTTTTGAAGCCTCGTTATTGATTGCCATTCTCTTAAGGTTAAATTCGCCGATTAAACTCTGAAGCTCAGTATCAGCGTCAGCTTTTGACTGAACCTCCTGTAATCTGATGTATGATTCTTCTTTCTGAATTGCCTTTCCGAGCTCTCTTGCCTGTGCAATAATATCCATAATTTTACCTCCGAATTTAAATTTATATTAATTCTCCTTTGAGAATCCAGTTACGTGCTTTTGTAATCTTAACATTCTGAAATGTTCCGATTAGATCTGTAGGTGCTTTCAGCTCAACGATTATGTTACCGCTTGTCCTGCCTGTTAATTCATCATTTTTACCCGTTTCGCCCTCGATAAGAACCTTTTCAGTTCTTCCTACCATTGAAGAACAGCGTTTTGCCGCAATCTCCTCCTGAACATTAAGCAGTTCTCTGAACCACTTTGACTTTTCCTCATAAGGTATGGGGTCGTCCATTTTTTCGGCAGGAGTGCCGACTCTGGGTGAAAAAATAAATGTAAACAGTGATGTAAATTCAACCTCTTTAATAAGTGAAAGAGTTTCCTTAAAATCCTCATAGGTTTCACCGGGAAATCCTACGATTATGTCACTTGTGAGAGATACATCTTCAATTTTTTCTTTGGCGTAATTTACAATTTCAAGGTATTTCTTTCTGTCATAATGCCTGTTCATAGCCTTGAGAATTCTGTCAGAGCCGCTCTGGAACGGTAAGTGAAGATGCTTACTTATGTGCGTTCCGTTTGCAATTGTATCAATAAGTTCTTTTGAACAATCCTTCGGGTGGGAAGTCATAAACCTGAGCCAATAGTCACCGTCAATTGAATCAATTTCACTTAACAGCTTTGCAAAATTAACTCCGTCTGGCTGGTTTTTGCCGTAGGAATTGACGTTCTGACCAAGCAAGGTTATATCTTTATACCCGCTCTGAATCATATCTCTTGCTTCTGAAACGATTATATTCCTGTCACGGCTGCGCTCACGTCCTCTAACATAAGGAACAATGCAATAAGTGCAGAAATTGTTACAGCCGTACATTATAGGCAGCCAGCCTTTAAAGCTGCCGTCACGCCTTACGGGAATACCCTCGTAGAGCTTATTGTCGTCATTTCCTCGCTCTATAATACGCTTTCCGTTGACAAGTGAATTATACATTAATTCAGGAAAATGGTGAAGTGAGTGAGTACCGAATACAAGGCCTACAAACGGAAAACTGTTATAGATTCTGTTTGCAATATGCTCCTGCTCCATCATACAGCCGCAGAGAGCAATTAAAATCTGAGGATGCTTTCTTTTCAGGTTCTTGAGTGCGCCTACGTTGCCGAACACTCTGTCCTC
Organism: Ruminococcus sp.; assembly: GCA_051893995.1. Lineage (GTDB taxonomy): Bacteria > Bacillota > Clostridia > Oscillospirales > Acutalibacteraceae > Ruminococcoides. The sequence goes on along the minus strand of JBJFHX010000167.1, from coordinate 27,860 downwards.
TGCATGTTCTCTGACTGCACAAGTGTTAAACAGAATAAAGTCGGCATCATCGGGAGCGTCAACAAAATCAAATCCCGACTGAGCAAGCATTCCCTTTATTTTTTCGCTGTCGGCTACGTTCTGCTGACAGCCGTATGTTCTTACAAAAGCGAGCGGTTTTTCGCCTCTTTTTCTAATTTCCATAATCTCAGCAATCAGTTTCATATACTCCGATTGCTTTTCAGACAGTTTATCAGCCGGATTTATAATATCAGCCAAATAAATGCCTCCTTACCCATTGTATTAACTGTTTTAGTATACCACAAAATATATTGTTTTTCAATATTTTTCACAGGGTTTTCAAATTAATATTACAGGTAAAAACTAATACGTCCTGTACAGATTTCCGTATGATGACGGGATTTCACCTACTATTACAGACTGTGCTATTTCAAAATCTGTTGTAAAGGTAATATTTCCCGAATAGTCAAGTGAGGTTGTCATAATTTTTGAAGTAAGCATAAGCCTGATATGATGTACGGTCTGGTTAATTCCCGCCTGCTCAAAGGTACTTACTATTTCTGATGAAAAACTGCCTGTCAGGTTAAAGCTCAACGTAATTGACGGGCCCCAGTTGGAAAGCACTGTTACGTTAGTAAAAGCACCTATCGGAATATCTATTTCATTGTCGTACACCTTTGCGATTTCTTTTTGTACCGATTTGGTGATTTCGGACTTGATTTTATTGATTTTTATGGAGTCGGTTTCTATTGACTGTACCTTGCCGTCTTCGGAGTATTTTATTTTAGCAATATCATCATAGCTGTAACCGAGCTTTTCAAGCGTTGAATTTACCGCATCACATACTGAATTGACAGACAGAATTTCAGCCTGTATTCTGATATATTCGGGCCTGAAATCAGAAAGATGAACTTCACAGAATATTACAAGAGCTAATATAATCAGAAAAGCTGACAGCAATATCCGTTTTAAAATTTTGAATTTTCTTTTGCAATGTCTGTTGTAGAGCAAAAAAACACCCCTCGTACATTCTATACGAGAGGTGTTAATTTGTGATTTAATTATTCAACGTCTTCATCATCGCAGCAGCCGCAGGTACAGCCGTCTTCTGAACAACAGCCGTCCTCGTCAAACAAGTCTGAAAAATCAAACTCAAGAAGCTCGCCGCAGTTCGGGCACTCAATTTCGCCCTCAAGAAGAACATCTTCGGAAACATTGAGTTTCTGTCCGCAAGCACCGCAGGTTACCTCATAAAAAGGATTGTCTTCATCCTCAAAATCACAGCAGTCACAGTCATCATCATCTTCATCGTCATAAATGTCAGATTCTACGTCTGCGAGATCCTGATCGATTTCGTCAACCTGTGCACTTAAATCGTCGTAAAGCTCCTCCATATCGCTTACGGAATAAGCCATATCGTCAAGAAGCTCAACAATTGCGTTAATTACCTTTACCTCGGGCTTTGACTCGTCAAGGCTAAAACCTTCAGCAAGTCCTTTGATGTAAGAAATTTTCTCAGTTAAATTCATAATAAACTCCTGTAGAGATTATGCTCTGCCCATATATTCGCCTGTTCTTGTGTCAATCTGAATAACCTCGCCCTCGTCAATAAAGAGAGGAACTTTGATTTCAGCACCTGTTTCAAGAGTAGCAGGCTTTGTAGCGTTGGTAGCTGTGTCGCCCTTGAAGCCAGGATCAGTCTTTGTAACCTGAAGCTCAACAAAATTAGGCGGCTCTACGCCGAAAACGTTTCCTTTGTAAGAAAGAACCTTGCATACCATATTCTCTTTAACAAACTTGAAGTTGTCGCCGAGAACGCTCTTGTTAATCGGAATCTGCTCCCATGTTTCGGTATCCATAAAGTAGTAAAGGTCACCATCGGAATAGCTATATTCCATATCCTTTCTGTCGATAAACGCAGTCGGATATTTATCGTTGGGGTTGAAAGTTTTTTCTACAACCGCCCCTGTAATAACATTTCTGATTTTTGTTCTAACGAACGCAGCGCCTTTACCGGGCTTTACATGCTGGAACTCAATGATTGAAACAACCTGTCCGTCCATTTCAAATGTAACGCCGTTTCTGAAATCACCTGCTGATATCATTAGTAATACCTCCTAAAATTAAGTTTATACGCCAAAAAAGCATTGCCGTAATATGACATTTAACATTATACATAAAAAGCAATAAAATTGCAAGTGTTTTATAGAATTATAAGCTCTTTTGGCAAAGAAACAAAGTTTTTGCACCCATTTTCGGTTACACAAACCATATCTTCTATCCTGACACCGAACTTTTCGGGCAGATAAATACCGGGCTCATCGGTAATAATCATACCCTTTTCAAGCAAAATATCGCTTTTGTGTGAAACATTCGGAGATTCGTGAATGTCAAGACCTACTCCGTGCCCAGTTGAGTGACCAAAATATTTTCCGTAGCCTGCATTTTCAATAATATCTCTTGCAGTTTTATCAATCTCACTGCACAAAACACCGCTTCTGATTTTTTCAAGAGCCGCTTTCTGCGCTTTTAATACAATATTATATATTTCCTGCATTTCATCGGTTGAGTACCCGATTGCTACGGTTCTTGTGGTGTCGCTGTGGTAGCCTTCAAAAACTGCACCGATGTCAAATGTAAAGAAATCTCCTTCTTTTACAACTTCATCGGAAGGCACTCCGTGGGGTAATGAAGTTTTTTTACCTGTGATTGTAATTAAATCAAATGAAATATCCTCTGCCCCGTTCATCTTCATAAGAAATTCAAGTCGGGCAGCAATCTCCTTTTCACTTACTCCGACTTTAAGAAAATCAAGCACTTCATTATAAGCTTTTTCTGTAATTTGCTGAGCTTTCTGAATTTTATCTATCTCAGTTTCATCTTTGATTATGCGAAGATTTGAAATAGCTTTATCAAGAGTTGAGGAGCTGTCGCACTCAATTTGATTCTCATCAAATAATGACTTAAAAGAATTAAAACGTGAAACCGTTATATCGGAAGCTTCAAAATAAATCTTATTCACAGAATTTTCTTTAAGAACTCTGAGTAAATCAGCACCAAGCTTACTGAAACAAATCACTTCACAGCAGCTTGATTTTTTCTTTGCCGCCTCAAAATATCTGAAATCTACAAAAAGGAATGTCTTTTCTGTTGTAACAAGCATAACACCCTCGCTGTTGAAAAAACTGCAAAGGTAGCCTATATTCTTCTGATTTGTTATAAACAGTCCTTCATCATCATTGTTGAGAACTGATTTTAACGCATTAATTCTTTTGCAGAATAATTCAGTATTCATTACATCAAGTCCTTAAGAGCCTGTATTGCAAGAAAATAACTATTCTTGCCAAAGCCTGCAATCTGTCCTGCGCACACAGGTGCGATTACAGAAGTGTGTCTGAATTCTTCTCTTGCGTGAATGTTAGACATATGCACCTCAACAAACGGAATTTTTATGCTGGCAATTGCGTCACGGAGTGCATAGCTGTAATGAGTAAGTGCACCTGCGTTGATTACCACACCATTATAGCATTCCCTTGCGGCGTGGATTTTATCAATCAAATCACCCTCGTGATTTGACTGGAAAACATCGGCAGTAAGTCCGTTTTTCTCAGAATATTCTTTAATCTGAGCTTCAATGCTTTCGGAGGTTTCGGTACCGTAGATTCCTTTTTCACGAACGCCGACCATATTGAGGTTAGGACCTAACAAAACAAGAATTTTTTTCATAGTATCACCTTGATTATTAAAGTAAATGACAAAAAGCGGACAGATTGCTCTGTCCGCTTTGTTTGATTACCTGTATTTGCGTTTGCGAGCTGCTTCGGATTTCTTTTTACGCTTTACAGAGGGCTTTTCATAAGCTTCTCTCTTGCGAACCTCAGCAATAACGCCAGCTCTGGCACACTGCTTTTTGAATCTTCTTAATGCACTTTCGAGTGATTCATTTTCCTTGAGTCTAATCTCTGCCATCTATCTTCCCTCCCATCTGCCATATGGCATGGGTACTTTGCATATAATTGCAAATCTTATTATACATTATGTAACGAATAATGTCAATAGAAATGTAGAATTTTAGGAAAAATTAAATTTTAATGAATTTTTATGGCTTAACAACGAGGTTTACAAGCTTTTTGGGAACTACAATCTCTTTGATTATGTTCATTCCGTCAATAGCTTTTCTGACATTTTCATCAGACTTTGCAAGATTAAGAACCTCATCTTTTTGTGCATCTACAGGGATATTCAGCTTTGCTTTGATTTTTCCGTTAACCTGAACAACAATTTCAACGCTTTCATCAACGCACTTTGATTCGTTATACTCAGGCCAGCTTGCTTCGGCAAGAATACCGTTACCGAGCTTGCATGCTTCGTAAACCTCCTCAGTTACGTGAGGAGCAAAGGGATTGAGAAGAATTGAGAAAATTCTGAGCTCTTCCCTGTTAATTGATTTTACGTTTGTAATATCATTAATCAGAGCCATAAGTGTAGCTATAGCTGTATTGAACTTGATATTTTCGATATCGTCGCCGACTTTCTTGATAGCCTTGTGGAAAGCACCCTCAAGCTCTGGACGAATTTTGTCGCCGTCAATGAGCATTGTCTGCAAATTCCAGTAACGCTCAACAAATCTGCGACAGCCACGAATGCTTGACTGACTCCAGGGAGCAGCCTTTTCAAAGTCGCCGATAAACATCTCATAAAGGCGCATTGTATCAGCACCGTATTCTTCGACAATTTCATCGGGATTTACGACGTTTCCTCTTGATTTACTCATTTTCTCGCCGTTTTCGCCGAGAATCATACCGTGAGAGGTACGCTTTGCGTACGGCTCGGGAGTAGGAACAATTCCGAGGTCAAAGAGGAATTTATGCCAGAAACGGCTGTAAAGCAAGTGAAGTGTTGTGTGCTCCATACCACCGTTGTACCAGTCAACAGGTGCCCAGTACTCAAGTGCTTCTTTAGAAGCAAGCTCCTTGTCATTGTGGGGGTCCATATAGCGCAGATAATACCACGAGGAGCCTGCCCACTGAGGCATTGTATCTGTTTCACGGTAAGCCTTTCCTCCGCAATGAGGACAGGTTGTTTCAATCCAGTCTGTCATTTTTGCAAGCGGTGATTCACCGTTATCTGTCGGCTCGTAGGATTCTACCATAGGCAATTTAAGCGGAAGCTCGCTTTCGTCAATCGGAACATAGCCGCACTTGTCGCAATGAACAATCGGGATAGGCTCGCCCCAGTAACGCTGACGTGAGAATACCCAGTCACGAAGCTTGTAGTTAACCTTTGCGTGACCTTTACCCTCTTTTGTTAGCCAGTCAATAATCTTCTTCTTTGCCTCGTCAACAGTAAGTCCGTCAAGCATACCCGAATTTACCATAATACCTGTTGCGCAGTCGGTAAATGCCTCTTCCTGAACATTTCCGCCCTTTACAACCTCAATAATCGGCAAATCAAACTTCTTTGCAAACTCCCAGTCACGTGTATCGTGAGCAGGAACAGCCATAATTGCGCCTGTTCCGTAGGAAACAAGAACGTAGTCGGAAATGAAAATAGGAATTTCCTTGTTGTTAACGGGATTGATAGCCATAACGCCGTCAAGTCTTACACCTGTTTTATCCTTGGCAACCTCAGTTCTTTCAAAATCAGACTTACGTGCAGCAGCAGCCTGATAAGCTCTGATTTCATCCATATTGCCGAGCTTGTCTGCCCACTTCTCAATAAGCGGATGCTCGGGAGAAATTACCATATATGTTGCGCCGTAAAGCGTGTCGGCTCTTGTTGTGTAAATTGTGAGGGTGTCGCCTGTTGTTGTTGAGAAGTCAACCTCTGCACCTGTACTTCTGCCAATCCAGTTAATCTGCTGTGCCTTTACTCTGTCGGGATAGTCAACTAAATCAAGGTCATTAATAAGTCTGTCTGCATACTCTGTAATTTTGAGCATCCACTGTGACTTAACCTTATGTACAACCTCGCTTCCGCAGCGTTCACATACGCCGTTTACAACTTCCTCATTTGCAAGAACGCACTTACAGGAAGTACACCAGTTAACATTCATCTCTTTTTTATAGGCAAGTCCCTTTTTGAAAAGCTGAATGAAAATCCACTGAGTCCACTTGTAGTAATCGGGATCGGTCGTGTTGATTTCTCTGCTCCAGTCAAAGGAAATACCGAGCGACTGAATCTGCTTTTTAAAGCGTTCAATATTGTTCTTTGTAACAATCTCGGGGTGAATATGGTTTTTAATTGCGTAGTTTTCGGTAGGAAGTCCGAAAGCGTCCCAGCCGATAGGATAAAGCACATTGTAACCCTGCAGTCTGCGCTTTCTTGCTACAGTATCAAGTGCTGTGTATGGTCTTGGGTGACCTACGTGCAAGCCCTGTCCCGAAGGATAAGGGAATTCAATAAGTGCATAGAATTTTTCTTTATCAGAATTTTCTTCTGCGTGGAATACTCCCTTTTCCTCCCATATTTTCTGCCATTTCTGTTCTGTGGTTTTGTGATTATATTTCAATTCAAGTCCTCCCGAATTTTAATCTACTATACCTGTAAGATAAACAGGCTTTCCGTCCTGCCAGAGTCTGTCAAGGTCATAAAACTCTCTTGCTTCATCTGAAAACACATTGACAATTACATCAACGTAGTCAAGCAGAATCCAGCTATTTGAACGATACCCCTCAATGTGACTTACGGAAATTCCCGCTTCATCAAGCCTGTATTCAACCTCGTCAGCGAGTGCCTTGACGTGAGTTGAGCTTGTACCCGTTGCGATTACCATATAATCTGCAAGAACGGATATATCGCTTATTTCTATTACCTGTATATCTAAACCTTTTTTACTGCTTATAGCCTTTGCCGCCATTACAGCCTGATCGTAAGAATTCATTTACTCTTTCCTTTCGTTGGATTATTTAAAACAATTTCGTTGTAACAAGCAAGCTCATCAGGGTGAATTGCAAGCTCTCGTGAGGATAAATCGGAAAATGTGAATTTAAATCCATAAAGCATTGCGTCTTCAAGACTTTTTCTCGACTTTTTACGCATTGTTGCAACGCCCTTGTATGTACGCTCTTCAGAAGTAAAATCTGCAACGAAAATAATTTTTTCAAGAAGCGACATACCTGCTCTGCCTGTTGTATGATAACAAATAGCATTTAAAATATCTTCATCATCAATATCTAAATGATTCTTAATATAAACACTTCCGCTTATACCATGCCACAGCTTAGGAGCATTTTTTTGAATATCGTCTAAGATTATACCACTGTCAAGCATAATTTGCAACTGTTCTTCCTTTGGCATTTCTTTTGTAATGTCGTGAAGAATACCTGCTATTGCGGCTTTTTCTTCGTCACCGCCGTAACGTTTTGCAAGCTTGACAGCCTCTTTTGAAACATTTATACAGTGATTATACCTGTTTTCACTCATCATAGATTTAATAATCTTTTTATATTCGGCGATACTCAATTTCAGTCACTCCCTGTAGAGATTATTTTTTACTATATATTCATAAACATTCCTGTCAATTAAAGACTTAATCAAATCATAATTTTTTATATTTTCTCTGATAAAGGTTGAGGAAACACTCAAAACAGGCTCGTCAAGTATACAAGCTCTTGCACCCAAAGGTTTAAGAATAGCCTGATAATGACTGTTCAGAGTTTCAGAATCCGACGAATTTCTCGGAACGGCTGCAATAATTGCTTTGTCAAAAATAATTTCTGGATTTTTCCATTTTTCAAGCGTTAAGAACATATCTGCACCGGTTATGAAATACAACGTATCATCGGGATAGATTTCTTTAAGGCTTGTCAGCGTTTCATAGGTGTAGCTTTTGCCTTTTCTTTTAATTTCAATGTCTGAAACAGAAAAATCTTCATAGCTCTGAACAGCTAAATTGCACATATTAAGCCTGTGCAATTCACTTGCCAGATTTTTATCCGATTTATGAGGCGGAGTGTAGGTCGGAATAAAAATAACTTTATCAAGATTAAGTGTTTCTTTGCAATACAAAGCAAGTAAAATATGACCGTTGTGTATCGGATTAAAGGTTCCGCCGATTATACCGATTTTGTTCATTTCTTTTTCGCCTTTGGTAAAACAATAACAGGCTCATCGGGATTTTCACGGTAAAGTACAAACTTTGAGCCTATAACCTGAACTACATCGGCACTGCATTTTTCAGCGATGATTTCAGCCGCTTCCCTTGAAGAATATGCGCTGTTTTCAAGCACCTTTCCTTTTATTATTTCACGTGCTGTCAGGGCTGTGTCTGCCTGTCGTATAATATTGTCAGTAATTTCGCCTTTACCTACAATCAGAATTGTATCAAGTTTATTTGCAAGACTTCTGAGATAAGCCCTCTGTTTACTTGTAAGCATATATTAAATCCTTTCGGTTATTTTTCAAGATATTTTTCAAGCTCTGCTTTTAACTTTCTTAATGCCTTTCCCCTGTGGCTTACAGCATCCTTTTCATTAGAAGAAAGCTCAGCATAGCTTTTATCGCCGTATTTGAAAATCGGGTCGTAGCCGAATCCGCCGTTTCCGTGAGGTTCAAATGCAATACTTCCCTCGCAAATACCTTCAACCTCAATTTTATCTCCGTTTGGTAAAATGCAACAGATTGCACATGTAAAATGAGCTGTTCTGTCCTTTTCGGAAACATCCTTAAGCTCTGTAAGAAGTTTGTTGTTTTTGTCGGTATCGGTTGCATTTTCTCCTGCGTAACGTGCAGAATATATCCCGGGACGTCCGTCCAATGCGTCAACGCACAGTCCCGAATCATCTGCAACTGATGGTAAGCCTGTTTTTTTGAAAGCCGCTTCGGCTTTTATGAAAGCATTTTCGGCAAAGGTCGTACCTGTTTCCTCGACATCATCAAGTGAAATACCCTCTTCTTTTGCGGAAACAGCATTGATTCCGAGAGGATTTAAGATGCGTTCAAGCTCTTTGAGCTTTTTTGGGTTATTTGTAGCAATAATAAATTTCATATTCTTTACTCCGTCTTTGCAAATAAAGCTTTTGCAAAATCGTCTGAATTAAACGGCTGTAAATCGTCAATCTGCTCGCCAACACCGATATATTTAACAGGGATTCCAAGACCGTCCTTAATGGCAAGCACAACACCACCCTTTGCAGTTCCGTCAAGTTTTGTAAGAACAATACCCGTAATGCCTGTTGCCTGTCTGAACTGTTCAGCCTGATTTACAGCATTCTGACCGGTTGTTGCGTCAAGCACAAGGAGCTTTTCCTTTGCAGCGTTGGGAAGCTCTCTGTCGATTACTCGATTTATTTTTGCAAGCTCGTCCATAAGGTGCTTTTTATTATGCAGACGTCCTGCAGTATCGCAGATTATAACGTCAGCATTTCTGGCTTTGGCTGCAGAAATAGCATCATACACAACTGCGGCAGGGTCGCTGCCCTCGTTCTGCTTGATAATCTCACAACCGCTTCTCTGCGCCCAGATGTCGAGCTGTTCAATTGCTGCTGCACGGAAAGTATCGGCAGCCGCAAGAATAACCCTTTTACCCTGCTTTGAAAGGCTGTTTGCAAGCTTTCCTATAGTTGTAGTCTTTCCTACTCCGTTAACTCCTATTACAAGAATAATCGACGGGGATGTTGAAATATCAAGCTCTTCGCCGCCCTTGAGCATTTCGGAAACTGTTTCTTCAAGAAGTCTGTTGATTTCTTCAGGGTCTTTAATTCCCTCTTTTTTAACCCTGTTTTTTAATTCATCACATATTTTCTCGGCTGTGTGAACTCCGACATCACCCATAACGAGAAGCTCTTCAAGCTCTTCGAAAAGCTCGTCGTCAATCTTTTTAAAAGATTTGAGCATTGAATCAATCTGTCCGACAACAGCGTTTCTTGTTTTCTTTAAGCCTTCTTTAATTTTATTGAAAAATCCCATATAATCATTCCTTTATTTTGAATCAATTCCGAGTTTTTCGGCTACTTCGGATGAACGAAGTTCAAGCAGCTTTGAAATTCCCTCGTCCTGCATTGTTACGCCGTAAAGCACATCAGCTTCTTCCATTGTACCGCGTCTGTGCGTGATAAGTATAAACTGCGTGTTATCGGTAAGCCTGCGAAGATAGCTTGCAAATCTGTAAACATTTACATCATCAAGTGCCGCTTCTATCTCATCCATAACACAGAACGGTGCAGGTCTTACTTTCATTATAGCAAAATACAGCGCAATTGCAACAAGAGCTTTTTCACCGCCGGACAAAGCGTCGAGATGAACAACGATTTTTCCCGGAGGATGAACAAGAATATCAATTCCGCTTGTGAGTATATTTTCTGGATCGGAAAGTGAGAGTGATGCAGTACCTCCGCCGAAAAGCTCTTTAAAGGTATAGGTAAAATTCTTGTTAATCCTGTCAAAGCTTTCTACAAACACCTCTTTCATCTGCTTTGTCAAGTCATTTATAAGGCGTTCGATTTCTTTCTTTGACTTTTCAACGTCATTTACCTGCTTGCTCATAAACTCATAACGCTCTGAAACCTCTTTGAATTCTTCGATTGCAGAAACGTTAACATTTCCGAGTCCTTTAATCTTCTGTTTAAGTTCATTGAGCCTTTTGTTGGCTTTTACTGAATCTTCAATCTCAATGGCATTTTCCTCAGCTTCACGCTTTGTAAGCTCGTACTCATTCCAAAGCTTTGAGACAATATCGTCATACTGCTTTTGAAGGTTTATTTTACGCTCTTCAAGACGTGCAAGCTCTCTGCCCGAGGTTTCACGCTCAGCATTTTTGTCACGCTCAAAGTTACGGATTTCTGCACTTCGCTTTTCGAGCATATCCTTCTGAGCGTTGATTTCTTCAATTTTATTATACAAAGACTTCTGCTCATTTTCAATAGCTGTTATTTCGGCATTAAGGCTTTCAATACGCTTTTGAGTTTCATTAATAGTAGTTGTTATACTCTCAATCTGTTTTAATAGCTCAGCTTTTTTTTCTTCGTGGTCAGTTCCTGTATTCTGTGCAAATACAATTTCGGAATTTAAAGCGTCGATATCCTTTTGTGCAGTTACTATTTCAAGACGGATATTCTGCAAAAGTGTTGCGAGTTCTTCTCGCTTTTGAGTAAGCTCTGCCCTGTTGCCTGTTACGGCGTTAACCTTTTCTTCTGCCTTAGCAATTTTTGAATTTAGCTCGGCAAGCTGTTTTTTAGCCTGAGCACCGCTCTCTTTTAATTTTTCAATTCTGCTTTTGCAGTCTTTTATTTCGATATTGGATTTATCAATTACAGTTTTCGCATTGTTAAGCTCAGTTTCACAAGCACGTTTCTCTGCTTCTAAACGTACAAATTCCTGCTGTTTATTTGATAAATCAGCTCTTGTGCCGAGAAGCTCGGCTTCGATTGACGAATACTCTCTGCTTACCTGTTCACACATATTCAAAGCAGATTTTGCTTTATTCTGTAAGTCGTCAGTGAGCTTTTTAAGCTGTTCTATTTCGGAAGCACGGCTGAGCAGTCCTGTATTTCTGTTAAGCGAGCCGCCGGTGAGTGAGCCGCCTGCATTTACCACCTGACCGTCAAGCGTTACTACCTTAAATCGATATGAATATTTCTTTGCAATTGAGGTTGCACTGTTCAAATCTTCGGCAATGACGATTTTTCCAAGTAATGAACCCAGAATATTATTATATTTTTCTTCACAGGAGCAAAGCTCGCTTGCAATTCCCACAAAACCGTAACAATCATCAAGACAGTTTTCACGAAGCTCACGGCTTTTAATTGTATTAAGCGGCAAAAAGGTAGCTCTGCCACCGTCAGTTGATTTCAGATAGCGGATAGCCTGCTTAGCGTCCTCGTCGGTATTTACAACTATATTCTGCATTGCGGCACCAAGCGCTGTTTCTATTGCAACACCGTACTCTGACGGAACAGAAATTACTCTTGAAACAGGTCCGCAAATACCGTGCAGCTTACCGTTTTTAGATGCGTTAACTACAACTTTTACACTCTTTGAAAAGCCCTCAAGGTTGCGTTCAAGATTTTCAAGGAAAGATATTTTACGCAAATGTTCTTTCACATCAAGCGATAGCTTTTCACTTTCCGACTTATATTCATTTCTCTTCTTTTCTTTTGATGATATTTTAAGCTCTAATCCGTCGATTGAATTCTTCAGCGAATTAATTTCATCATCAGTTTCTGCCAGATCCTCATTATATGCTTTGAAAATATCTTCAAGCTCTTTGATTTGAGTGGTCTTTTCAGCTTTTGAAACTTCAAGTGCGTTGATTCTTGCATTCAACTCGGCAATCGTACTCTCAGAAGTCATGTCAATTACCCTTGCATCTGCAGACTGCGAAGTAAGCATAGAAAGCTCTGCAGTTACCTCCTGCAACAAATCCCCGCTTTTGCTTGAATCAAGATTAATAATATTGAGTTGTTCGGAAATTTCGCTGTATTTTTTCTGCTTATCGATAATTTCGGAATCAAGAACAGCAATTCTTTCCTGCTTTTCCAAAATAGTTTTTTCAAGGCTATCTGCACTTTGCTCTGCCTGTGCAATCTCATTATTTATTCTTTCGATATTCTCGTTGCTGTGTAAAATGTCGTTCTCTGCAACTGAAATAAGCGACTTCTTTTGTGAAATTTCAGCTTCCTTTTGCGAAATTTCATTTCTGATATTTTCAATTTCAGCAGACAGTAAGCCATTTTTAGAGTAGATTTCTTCGGTTTCTGTCTGAATATTTTGCAGTACCTGCTCAGCTTCTTCATACTGAGTCCTTGCAATCGAGATTTTTTCGTCCTGCTGTTTAAGACTATCCTGCGATTTATCTAAGGTTAACAGCCAGAGTGCAATTTCAAGCCCTCTTTTTTCCTCCGAATAGGTCAGAAACTGCTGCGCTTTTTCGGACTGTTTGCGCAGAGGCTCAACACGTTCTTCAAGCTCTGTAACAATATCACGAAGTCTTAACAGGTTGTCCTCTGTGCTTTTCAGCTTGCGCTCAGCTTCAATTTTTCTGTATCTGTAGCGTGAAATTCCTGCGGCTTCTTCAAAAATTTCACGGCGTTCTTCACTTTTTGAGGAAACAATACTGTCAATTTTACCCTGTCCGATCATAGAGTAGCCGTCACGGCCTAAACCTGTATCCATAAACAGCTCGTTAATATCTTTAAGTCTTACTGCGGCTTTATTGATAAGGTATTCACTCTCGCCGCTTCTGTAGTAACGCCTTGTTACCGCAATATCATCACCGTTGAAGTCAAGAAATCTGTCGGAATTATCAATATTGAGAGTAACCTCGGCATAGCCCTGTCTTTTGCGTTTATCGGTACCGTTGAATACAACGTCCTCCATCTTGGAACAGCGCAGGCTTTTGGGCGACTGCTCGCCGAGTACCCAGCGTATAGCATCGCTTATATTACTTTTTCCCGAACCGTTGGGACCTACTACAGACGTAATTCCCTGTTCAAAGGATAATTTAGTTTTGTCGGGAAACGTCTTGAATCCCTGTACTTCCAATGATTTTAAACGCATTAATATACCCCTATTTTATGTATAAATCGTATTTTCCGAGTGTGTTGTCAAACTTGGTTCCAAAGGTGTAACCCATTTCTTTAAAGCAATTAAAATTGCATTTCTTCTGACCGTAAAACTTTGAAAGTGATTTTTCATTTATGAAAACAGTAAAGTCTTTAGCTTTATCAATGTTGCTTGTTTTTTCAATAAAAGAATTATAGAAAATTCTGCTTTCACAAAGCTCTTTAAATGCAGGATGATAGTTGTTGCCAAGGCTGTTTTTCACTAGGCTTTCTGAATAATGCAGTCCAAGCCTGATAATCTTTATATCAGCCTTTTCAAACATAATAATAAGCCTTGAACATAAATCTACCGACTGTTCAAGCGTGTACGGTACATACTTACTCGAAAGATAAAGATTTGCAAGCTCTGTTTCTTTCATAATGACAGTCGGGTAAATCCTAACCGTATCAGGTTTAAGCTCAATAAACTTCTCTGCTGTGTGAATGTCCTTATCATACGTAGAGGAATAAAGTCCCGTCATCATCTGTAGACCGAGTGAGAAACCGTAATTCTTTATCAGCTTTGACGCTCTTATAACATCATCACTGCTATGTCCTCTGTTGTTTGCTTTAAGCACAAAATCGTCCATTGACTGTGCACCAAGCTCAATTGAGGTTACGTTGTACCTTTTAAGAATATCAAGCACTTCTTCATCAATGTAATCGGGACGGGTTGAAATTCTTATTCCACAAAATATCTTTGTATAGAGCTTTGCAGCTTCGAGCAAGGCTATCATATAATCCCTATCAATCGCTGTAAAGCTTCCGCCGAAAAATGCAATCTCGGCATTCTGAGCTTTATCCCCTAAGTCAATTACTGCTTTTTCAAGAGCGTTTTTTACATCCTCTTTTGTCGGCTGATACGACTGCCCTGTAATATTTTTCTGATTACAAAAGCTGCACTGATGCGGACAACCGTTGTGCGGAATGAAAATTGAAATATTACTGTGTTTAATATCCCATCAGCTCCAAAGCCTCTCTTGCCGCCTGCTGTTCGGCTTCTTTTTTGCTTCTGCCGCCGCCTTTTCCGATAACGTTGCTGTTTAAATGCACTTCAACAACAAAGTGCTTGTTATGGTCTGGACCGCTTTCCTTTACAAGAACATATTCGAGTTTTTCACCCGGATTTTTCTGAATAATCTCCTGCAAGGTAGTTTTGTAATCATTTATCTTCTTTTTCTTTGAATTCTTAATTGCAGGTATTATAAAATTAAGGATGTGCTTTGATGCGGGAGCAAGTCCGCCGTCAATGTAAATAGCAGCAATTAAAGCCTCAAATGCATCGGACAAAATTGACGGGCGGTCAGCACCTCCGTTGTTCCTTTCGCCCTTGCTTAAAACAAGATACTTTCCGAGGTCAATTTTCTTAGCAAACTCGTAAAGTGATTTTTCACACACCAAAGACGCACGAAGCTTTGTAAGCTCACCCTCGGGAAGCTCAGGACAATTTTTATAGATATAGTCTGACACAACAATTGAAAGCACTGAATCACCGAGAAATTCGAGTCTTTCATTGTATTTTATGTGCTGTGATTTGTGCTCGTTTGCATAAGACGAGTGAGTAAGCGCCTCGTTGAGCAAAGCAGGATTTTTAAATTGATATCCGATTTTATTCTGTAAATCAGTCATTTTTATACTCCTGAAATTTAAAGTGCAGATGAAATTTCTTCAATAGCTTTTGCGTTGACATAATCTATTGAAAGCTTGATTGCATTCTTGATTGTAACAGCCTTTGAATCTCCGTGAGCCTTAAAAACAGGCTTTGACGTTCCGAGAATCGGTGCACCGCCGTAGGCATTATAATCAAAATGCTTTTTCATAAATTTTAAATCTTTCATAACAAGAGCTGCTGCAAGCTTGCCTTTTGTGCTGTCGGCAAACAAATGCTTAATCTGTTTCATAAGCGTTATTGCAACGCCCTCATAGGTTTTGAGTATCAAGTTACCGGTAAAGCCGTCGCATACAACAACGTCGCACACGCCTTTAGGAATATCTCTACCCTCAACATTGCCGATAAAATTAAGATTGCTGTTCTTTAAAAGCTCATATGTATTGCGGTAAAGCTCGTTGCCTTTATGCTCCTCTGTTCCGACGTTTGCAAGTCCGATTCGGGGTTTATTAACACTCATAACCTTTTCCATATAAACCGAACCCATAAGTGCAAACTGATAGAGCATCTCAGGGCGGCAGTCGATATTGGCTCCGCCGTCCATAAGCATAAAAAATCCCTTTTCATCAGGCAAAACAGGTGCAAAGGCAGGGCGTTTGATTCCTTTGATTCTTCTTATTCCGAGAGTAGCTCCCATACAAAGCGCACCGCTGTTGCCTGCACTGATAAAAGCCTGTCCCTTATCTTCGTTTAAGAGTTTTAAGCCAACAGCCATTGAGCTGTCCTTTTTCGTTTTCAGAACTGCATCGGCCGGGTCTTCCATTGTAATAACTTCTTCGCAGTCTGCAATTTCAATACCGTTTAAAGATATATTATTTTCCTTTGCAGTGCTTCTGATGGTTTCTTCCTTACCCGTCAGGATAATATTTATGCCGAATTCTGCAACGGATTCGGCACAGCCTTTGATAATTTCAAGCGGAGCGTTATCTCCGCCGAATGCGTCAACAATAATCTTCATATTAATCCTCGATATTTTCTTTTATATATTTATCTATTGCGTCAAGCGCACGTTTTGAGTATGCGGCTCCACGCTCTTTTTTATCTCTCGGTCTGTTTTCAAGCTCAGGAAACACACCGAAATTAGCTCCCATTGGCTGAAATTTTGTAACTGTCGGGTCGGATATATAAGCAGTCAATGAGCCAATCATAGTTTCTCTCGGCAATACAAGCGAAGGCTTATCTAAAAGTCGCCAGCAAGCATTGATTCCTGCAATAATTCCCGAAGCGGCTGACTCCATATATCCCTCAACGCCCGTTATCTGACCTGCAAAAAATAATTTGTTATTTTCTTTTACAGAATAATCAGAGTTGAGTACCTTTGGCGAACAAATAAAGGTATTGCGATGCATTACTCCATAACGCACAAAATCCGCTTTATGAAGTGCAGGTATCAGTGAAAACACCCTTTTCTGTTCGGGAAATTTCAGGTTTGTCTGAAATCCCACGAGATTATACATTGTGCCCTCGGAGTTTTCCTTCCTAAGCTGTAACACCGCCCATGGTCTGTGACCTGTTCTCGGATTGACAAGTCCTACCGGCTTCATCGGTCCGAAACGCAGGGTACCTTCTCCACGCTGAGCCATAACCTCAACCGGCATACAACCCTCATACACCTTTGGATTGTTAACATCAAAATCATGAAGCGGTACACGCTCGGCTTTTACAAGCTCGTTGTAAAAGTATTCATACTCCTCTTTGTTCATCGGGCAGTTTATATAGTCGTCACCGTCGCCACGTTCATATCTTGACGCACAAAAAGCATAGTCCATATCAACACTTTCAGCAGTGACGATAGGTGCAGCCGCATCAAAAAATGAAAGTGAGTCGCCGAACATCTTTCTGATTGTATCCGAAAGCGGCTCAGAGGTAAGCGGACCTGTTGCAACCACTGTTATCGCATCATCGGGAATCTCGCTTATTTCCTCTGTAATAACTTCAATATTCGGGTTGCTCTTTATGCCCTCAGTCACAAGCTTTGAAAAAATATCTCTGTCTACTGCAAGCGCACCGCCGGCAGGAACTTTGCACATGTCGGCACATTTCATAAGAAACGAATCAAGTCTGCGCATTTCTTCCTTTAAAAGTCCTGCTGCACTTTCAACTCTCATCGCTTTCAGCGAATTTGAACAGACAAGCTCACCGAATAAATCTGTGTGATGAGCAGGAGTTTTCTTTAAAGGCTTCATTTCGTAAAGGCGAACCTTAACGCCCCTTTTGGCAATCTGCATTGCCGCCTCACAGCCTGCAAGACCTGCTCCTATAACATTAATATACATTACTTATCTTCCGTTGTCATAGTTTTTGTAAAGCCGCAGCCCTCTTTTGCACAGAAAAGCACAGGCTTTTTACCCTTTTTCTTAAAGAGTATTTCACCGCACTGCGGACATTTTTCGTTAACAGGCTCATTCCAGCTAACAAAATCACACTCGGGATAATTTGAGCATCCGTAGAAAATGCGCTTTGACTTTGTATGCTTTACGATTACATCACCGCCGCATTTAGGGCATGTTACGCCTGTTTTTTCAATAAATTTTTTAATGTTTTTACATTCGGGATAGCCCGGACAGGCGATAAACTTGCCGTATCTGCCAACCTTAACGATCATCTTTCTGCCGCATTTTTCGCAGACAATATCAGTTTCATCCTCTTTAAGCTGAATTTTAACGCCCTCCATCTCGGTCTTTGCCTTTTTCAGAGTTTCGTTAAAATCACCGTAAAAATTATCAAGCAGCTCTACCCATTCTTCATCACCGTGTTCAACCTTATCGAGGTCTTCTTCCATTCCAGCTGTAAACTTGACATTTACAATATTCGGGAATCTCTCTTTCATAAGCTTTGTCATTGCTTCGCCGAGCTCGGTCGGAATAAGGCTCTTCGCTTCACGCTTAACATATTCTCTGCCTGTTATAGTAGTTATGGTAGCGGCATAGGTAGAAGGTCTGCCGATTCCGTATTCCTCAAGTGCTTTGATAAGTGAGGCTTCTGTGTAACGTGCAGGCGGCTGAGTGAAATGCTGATTCTTTTTAAGCTCTTTACATCTTACGGGCATATTCTTTTCAAGAGGTGGAAGCTGTGATGATTTTTCCTCTTCCTCGTCCTTGCCCTCTACATAAAGTGTTGTAAAGCCCGGAAAATCGACATAATAGCCCGATGCCTTAAATGTGTAGCCGTTTGCTTCAATGTCAGCCTGCGTCGTTTTCTGAATACAATCAGCCATTTGTGATGCTGTGAATCTGTTCCAGATAAGCTTATAGAGCTTATACTGGTCAGAAGTCAGGCTGTCCCGGATTTTATCAGGTGCAAGGCTCGGCATTGAAGGTCTGATTGCTTCGTGTCCGTCCTGCGCGTTGCTTCTTGACTTAAAAAATCTCGGCTTAGGCGGTAAATATTCATCACCGTATTCCGATGCGATATATTTTGTAACCTCATCAATGGCTACGTTTGAAATTCTCAACGAGTCGGTTCTCATATAGGTGATAAGACCTGTTGCACCCATTCCCTGAATTTCAACGCCTTCGTACAGCTCCTGTGCAACCTTCATTGTACGTCTTGATTGAAAGCCAAGCTTTCTTGAAGCCTCCTGCTGTAGGGTTGAAGTGATAAACGGCGGTGCAGGTGATTTCTTACGAGTACCGTGTCTTACCTTAGTAATCATATACTCGGCACCCTGTAAATCGGCTTCGATTTTATCTGCCTGCTCCTGATTCTGAATTTTAATTTTACCGTTAGCGTCCGAATAAAGGCTTGCAGAGAATGACTTTCTGCTTCCCTTCGGAATGAATTTTGCATCAATTGTCCAGTATTCTTCAGGCTTGAACTTTCTGATTTCTTCTTCCCTGTCTACAATTATTCTTACTGCAACGGACTGCACACGTCCGGCGGAAAGTCCTCTGCGGATTTTCTGCGAAATAAACGGACTTAATTTGTAGCCGACAAGTCTGTCGAGAATTCTTCGAGCCTGCTGTGCGTTTACAAGGTCAATGTTGATTGAACGCGGATTATCCATTCCGTTCTTAACACCCGACTTAGTGATTTCATTAAATTCAACACGTTTGCAGTAATCGTCAGGCAAACCGAGAATATACGCAAGGTGCCATGAAATTGCCTCTCCCTCACGGTCAGGGTCGGTTGCAAGATAAACATTGTCGCTTTCACTTGCAAGCGTTTTAAGCTCTTTAACAAGTTTTTCCTTGCCCTTGATTATTTCGTATTTCGGTGCAAAGTGATTTTTAATGTCCACGCTCAGTCTTGCCTTGGGCAAATCACGAACGTGTCCCATTGAAGCAACTACTTCATAATTGCTTCCCAGATATTTTTTAATAGTTTTAGCTTTTGCGGGTGACTCCACAATTACCAAATCAGACATTTTTACCTCCGATTATTTAAGTATATATCTTCTTCCCTGAAGTGCTGTTACGAGATTTTTCATCTCAAGCTCAGTTATTGACGAGAGCACCTTAAACACAGGGATTGCTAAATCGCTTGATATTTTATCTATATGAACAGGCTCACAAGATATGTATTCATATATCCTTTGAGCTGTAGGATTCAAATTTAAATTTTCTTTGTGCTTTATTTCTTTATCTGAATTATCAACAATATTTTCTATCTTATTCTCAGGTTTATCAATATTTATAAATTTCCTCGGTTTTTTCTTAAACGGACTTTTTCCTTTAACAGGTATTGCTTCTATATCGTTAAGAGATATATTATTAAAGTCCACTTCACCGTCTGTTGCGTACAAATTGTCAAATGCACTTAAAATATCCATAAAATCTGTAACAGGAATTGCAGAGCCCTCTTTGATTCTGCCGTTTGAGCCTTCGTTCTGCGGACTGTTGTTACCGAGAAGTGCAAAGACCTCCTTGCCCTGTTCAAGAGCAAGATTTGCAGTAATAAGCGAGCCGCTTTTTGCTCCTGCTTCAATTACAAGAACTCCGTCTGAAAGTGCAGAGATTATTCTGTTGCGAGCAGGAAAATAGTAATTTCTCGGAGTTTCGTCAGGCGGATACTCCGAAATTACTGCTCCACGCTTTGTAATCGCACGTCGCATCTGTTCATTTTCGTGCAGATAATTGCAATTAATTCCGCATCCTCGTACACAGATTGTAACTCCGTCGGCGGCAAGCGAGCCTCTGTGAGAAGCGCAATCTACGCCTAACGCACCACCGCTTACAACTGCAACACCGTATTTTGAAAGTGCATATGCAATTTTATAAGAATTCTTAAGACCGTAGTCTGTTGCCCGTCTTGTACCTACTATGCCTATAGAAAGACGGTTATCAATATCGGGTAAAGTACCGCTGATATATATAACAGCAGGCGGCGTGTCAATATTAAAAAGACACAAGGGATAGCTTTCGTCATCTATTGCAAGTACAGAGTAATTAAGCTCATTACATCTGTCAATAATTTTCTGCGCATCTTCGAGTTTCACTTTTGAAAGCTTTTCAATATCGCTATCAGATAATAAGCCGCAAAAACGCCACTCCTTTTCACCACCGAGATAAAAAAGAGAAATATCGGAATACAGCTTTGCGATTTTCTTAACCTTCGGGGTATTATAGCCGAGGGCAAGAGTTAACCAAATCCAGATTTTAGCGTTTGAAGAAATCATTTTATCATTTCCCAGATAATTATTGAAGCAGCAGCCGAAGCGTTGAGTGACTCGGCTTTTCCTCGCATCGGAATTGTAATCTTATTTTTACAGCTATCTATCGTTTCCTGTTTTAAACCGTTGCCCTCGTTACCTATTACAGTTATGCAGGGTGATTTAAAATTAACCTCAGTTATAGGCTTTGCACTGCTGTCAACAACGGAAGCAAAAGACTCAAGATAAGTATTCTCCTTTAAATAAGAAGAAATACTACTGCAAATTACAAACGGAATTCTGAACACTGCGCCCATACTGCCTCTTACAACCTTTGGGCTATAAATATCACAGCAGTCACCCGACATAACTATGCCGTCAATTCCGAATGCTTCGGCAGAACGCAAAATTGTGCCGAGATTGTTCGGATCCTGCACATTATCAAGCGCAAGTAATTTTCCGTTATTCTTAATTGTATCAAACTGACTAATTTTGTCAAGTGCTTTTATTACGCAGAGAAATCCCTGCGGTGTTTCGGTATCGCTGATTAAAGAAAAAATCTGTTCAGTTACTACAAAGGACTTGTGGGAATATTCGGACAATTCATTATATTTATCACGATTTTTTTCTATTGCCTTTTCGGTTGCAAAAAGAATTTCAATTTCAGCGTTACTTAGCATTGCATCATAGCAAACCCTTAAACCCTCGGCAACAAAAAGACCCGATTGTCTTCTGAAACGTGCACTCTTCTTAAGCTTTACCGTATTTTTAATGTTAATATTATCCTTGCTTGTAAGAGTAAGCATATCTTTCTCCTAAAACAGCAAATGCGTTTGGGAAACCCCAAACGCAATTACAAGTCAATAAAATTAAGCGTTTTTAGCCTGTTCAACAAGTGATGTAAAAGCAGCAGGGTCTGAAATTGCAATTTCAGAAAGCATCTTACGGTTTAATGTAATGCCTGCTTTTTTAAGACCATTCATAAATGTTGAATAATTTGTGCCGTTAGCCTTGCAAGCTGCAGAAATACGAGTAATCCAAAGACGACGGAAATCTCTCTTTCTCTGCTTACGGCCGATGTAAGCGTAGTTGCCTGACTTCATAACAGCCTGTTTAGCCATTTTAAAGTGTCTTGATTTTGAACCCCAGTAGCCCTTGGCAAGCTTTAATGTCTTTTTTCTTCTTTTGCGAGTCATCATCGCACCTTTTACACGTGCCATTATATGTTACCTCCGATTAGTTGATTTAGTTAGTTTAAGCGCTAATTATTTGTAAGGAATAAGGCGCTTGATCTGAGCAGTATTTGTCTTATCAGCTACTGCTGTCTGACGTAAACCTCTTTTACGCTTTGTTGTCTTCTTGTTTAAGATGTGGCTCTTGTTAGCGTGAGCACGGATAACTTTACCGTTTTTAGAAAGTTTAAAACGTTTTTTGGCACCGCTGTGAGTTTTAATTTTAGGCATATTAGTATCCTCCCTGTTTAATTACTTGTTGGTCTTTGGCGCAAGAAACATAAGCATATTGCGGCCTTCAAGCTTTGCAGGCTTTTCAATAACAGCTGTTTCGCTGCAAGCGTCGGCAAAGCGTTTCATTGTTTCAAGACCGATTTCGGGATGTCCCATTTCACGTCCTCTGAAACGGATTGAAACCTTAACCTTGTCGCCGTGCTTAATGAATTTAAGAGCATTGTTAAGCTTTGTGTTAAAATCGTGAGTATCGATATTGAGTGAAAGTCTTACTTCCTTGATATCGACAACTCTCTGATTTTTTCTTGCTTCCTTTTCTCTTTTAGCCTGTTCGAAACGGTATTTTCCGTAATCCATAATCTTACATACGGGCGGATTGCTCTGCGGAGCGATTTTTACCAAATCAAGGTTTTTCTGCTCTGCAAGATTGAGCGCATCCTTTGCGGACATAATACCAAGCTGCTGACCGTCAGAACCGATTATTCTGAGCTCTTTGTCACGGATTTCTTCATTAATCTGAATATTATCTTTCTTGCCGATGGTTAAGCACCTCCAAAGTACCACTAAAATAATAAATGCGGACAGAAATACATCCGTCCGCATAGCAATACATAACACAAAAAAGATTAGGTATTGACCCGTGCAGACGACACCCCACAGGTGAAAGCATTTCTGCTTTGCTTTATTTTACCTTAATAGTATAATACAACTTTTGTTTCTTGTCAAGCATTATTTTTTAAATTTTCATAAATTAAATTTACAACACGCTCTGTTGACTTTCCGTCACGGTAATCAAAGAACATATCAGCAAAAGGCTTGATTTTTTCTGTGCAATAATCTTCCTTGTTAATAACGTCGATAAGCTGTTCCTGAGAGTAAACAATTTTACCGGGAGCAAAAAGCTTGAAATCGAAATAAAAATCACGCTCGTTGATGTACTTTTCAAGGTCGAACACATAAAAAATCATAGGAATATCAAGCAGTGACGCTTCAAAAACAAGTGACGAGTAGTCGGTAATTATTGCATCAGTTACAAACAGTAAATCGTTAAGCTCTGTATCCTCCGACAAGTCAATGATCCTATCCTTATACTTCTTAGGGATAGGCTGTTTATCCTTGACAAATGGATGGTGCTTTACAATAAACACGTATTCCTCAGGAAGTTTTGCACAAACAGTATTCAAATCGAACATTTCGGTAGGATAAAAAGCAGTTTCCTTTACCATACCTCTGAATGTCGGTGCAAACAAAACAATCTTTTTATTCTTAAAGTGAGGGTGAGCAGAATAGAACTTATCTCTCGCCTGCTTTTTGTACTCTTCATCAAAGAAAACGTCTGTTCTCGGAATGCCGGTTGCCACAACGTTATCCGTAGAAATACCAAAGCCCTCGGAATGACACTTTTTGCAGTAGGTAGAGCTTACGGTTACGTAATCGTAGCTTCTGTGATTTCTTGTCGGCTGCGGAGAACCCTGAGGCTTTGAAAGCCTTGTAAAGCCAAAAGTTTTAAACGCACCGCAAGCGTGCCAGAGCTGAATAAGTCTTGTCTGCGGTCTTAAATCAATGTAGTGAATCTGAGGAGTAAACTCGTCAAGAATAACTACCTTGCTTGTTGCGCAGGCTTTTGTAAATGTTCTTATCTCCTTAAAAGACATTTCTGCAATTGTATGCTCGTTAAGGATAAAATCAATTTTAAGGTTTTTGTCGTCCTTGATTTTATTATAAACAAAAGCAAAGTTTCCTGAAATATCATCACGTCTTAATGAGATAAAGGTAATTTTGTTGTTCTGAACTTTTTTAAGTTTATAAAAATTATAGCAGGCTTTAAAAATAAACCTCTTAACCGTCCACAGAGCAATCTTAAGCGTTGCAACCTGCGAAAAACGCCAGAATACAAAAGCAACAAAGCATTTTAACTGACTTTCATCATTAAATCGTGCAGGAAAACGCTTAATATCAGTCAGCCGCAGAATACCGTCAATTATATAAATCGGCAGCATTACAACTGCGAAAATAAACTGCACAACCTTTATAAGAAAATTAACAACATTCACGCAGAATCTGCTTAACGGTGTGTGGTTGATTTTCTTTTTATTCGGTATAAATCTGAAATGATTCCCTTCCAATGTATATCCATAGTATTTGTCATCTGTTTCGAAAACCTCAGGTGTTAAATCAACATTGATTTTCTCCTCATAAAAATCAGCAAATCCAAAATTAAGATACATATCGAAAGGCAGACATGCATTTCTTGTTTTCCAGAAAAGCAAATCAAGACGATAGGTATATTTGCCCGAGAAGAAGCACTTTCCGTCAACATACGTTACATTAGAAAGGACAAACGGAATACGTCTGTCCTCCTGCTCATTAAAAAAATGTAAAACAATTTTAGGTTTAGATAAAAAATGAGAGTTAATAGTTTCGTCAGCTATTTCGCCCATAATTGTGAGAACCATTTTACGGTCCTGTATTAACAATTCCTTAACCTCTATTTTATATTCCAACAAGTACACCCCGAATTTATTTAATTAATTCCATCATTTTATTTACAGCTTCGTCAATATTCATGCCCTTTGAATATACAGACGAAGAACCGGCAACAAATAAATCTGCGCCGCATTCACGCATTTTTTGACATAAATCCCAGCTTACGTGACCGTCAACCTCAAGAATAATATTTTTGCCGCTGTTATCGATAATCTGTCTTACCTCAGTGATTTTATCAAAGCTTCCCTCGACAATAGGCTGTCCTGCAAAACCGGGATATACAGTCATTACAAGCACTCCGTCAATTTCATCAAGATAATCATTGATAACTTCAGCCTTGGTATCAGGACTTATAGCAAGAAACGGATTTGCTCCACGACTGCGTATTATACTTAAAACATCACGAACATTCTCACAGGCTTCAAGGTGAACGGCAACTATATCACCCTCACCTATGTCCATTCTGTCAAAATACTGCTGCGGCTCATAAGCCATAATATGAATATCCCTTTTCATATTTTTAAGGACAGACTTTACAGCTCTAATCAAAGAAGTGTCAAGAGTGATGTTCGGAACAAATTTACCGTCCATAAAATCAAGATGTAAATAATCAACGCCCAGATTATCAAGAGATTCAATCTCTGACTGAAGATTAAGAACATCTGCGCACATCAGCGACGGAGAAAGCATTCCTCTCATAATATCACCTCTTAATCCTTGTTAACTACCATAATTTTAGCAAAAAATTCAGTATTATTCTTCATAATATCAAGACCTTTATCCATTGTTTCAAGGTCAAATCTATGAGTAATAAGCTTTTCAGCATTAATTTTGCCTGATGCAAGAGCGTCAACAACAAGATTCCAGTCACTCTTATGGACATCGCTATAGCTTGAATTCCAAGTGCCGTGAATAGTAAGCTGCTTTCTTAAAATCTGCCAGTAGGTATTCTGCGGGAAAGTGAAGTCACCGTGCGGATTGCCAACAAAAATGACCTTTCCTCCCGAAGCAACAGATTCAAGACAATTGCAGGCAGTAACAGGCACACCGACAGCCTCAATAGCAATATCCGCTCCGACGCCGTTTGTCATTTTCTTAACCCACTCAATCGGGTCTTCGTGTGAAGAATTGCAATATTCATTAAATCCGAGACTTTCAATAAAATCCCAGTTATTAAGGTCGGTACCAACCAAAAGAACCTTTGCTCCCCATGCTCTTGCCCACTGTGCAATAAGCATACCGATTGTACCGGGTCCGTAAATTACTACTACATCACCGATTTCAATCTGTGCCTGTCTTAAAGCGTGCAGACCGACTGCACAGGGTTCGGTCATAGCGGCAACCTCATAAGAAAGATTGTCGGGGATCGGAACAAGATTCCAGACAGGAACACGCACATACTCTGCAAATGCACCGTCACTTCTCGAACCGAGGTAATCATAGCTCTTACACATTTCAAAGCTGCCGTTGTTGCAGTTTTCACAGGTTTTGCAGGGAATCAAAGGAAATACGGTAGCTCTCATACCGATAAGCTTTTTATTTTCTTCGTCAGGTGCATCAACAACAACACCTGAAAATTCGTGTCCGGGAATAGTCGGAAAATGGTAAGTTCCGTTTACGAAAATTCTCGGAATATCAGACCCGCAAATTCCACAAGCCTTTACCTTGAACAAAACCTCACCCGAGTTGACTTTTGGCATAGGATAGTCGCAGTATTCAAGATTTCCTACATCTCTTAATACTCTTGCCTTCATTTTTTCCAAATTAATTCACACCTTTCAAAATAGACTCGAAAGTTTCCAAGTCTTCGACAGTGGTAATCTTCAAATTTCTCTCACTGCCCTTTACCATTCTGATTTCCATTCCGTGACGATAAGCAATCTCACTGCTGCCGGCAGTAAGTCCTATCTCCTCATCTGAAACCTCGTTATGTATATCAAGATATTTCCTGAATTTAAAGCTTTCTGGAGCTTGTCCTGCAAAAAGCTCAGAGCGCTTAAGCAGACAACCAATACTGCATCCATCCTTACTCTGATAAACAGTATCCTTAACCGAAATTACAGGCATTGCACCGTCGTATTCCGTTGCTCCCTTGATGCAATCTGAAATGATTTCATCAGACACAAGAGGACGAGCCGCATCGTGAACAATAACAATATCAGTGTCTGGTGCATTCTCTTCAATACACTTAAGACCGTTGTAAATTGAGTGCTGACGTGTTTTGCCGGCAGGAGCATAACCGCAGATTTTTGTAATGCCGTACTTAGCGGCATAATCCTCAACAAATCCCTGCCACTGCTCGCTTACAACTACTACCATATTGTCAATTTCATTGTGCTTCTGAAAAATATCAAAGCAATAAGAAATAATCGGCTTATCCTGTACCATAAGAAACTGCTTCGGTCTGTCGGCTCCCATTCTGCTGCCGACACCGCCTGCAAGAATTATAGCAGTATTCATCATACTCCTCCGTTCAAATCAAAAAAACTATATAATCACAAAACAAAATTTACATAAATCAAACATTTATAGTCAATTGTATAATACCACATTTATGGCTTTTTTGTCAATACGCACAACATACATTGTGATTATTATCAAGATTGCAATTGATAATAATTAATTAATTTGTTATAGTATTTATTAAGAGCATATATAAAATTAAAGTGAGGTCTTTTTATATGGATTTTTACAAACGTGCATTGGAGTTAAATGATGAAACTATCGCTCACCGCCGATTTTTTCACAAGAATGCTGAAACAGGACTTAATATGCCAGTTGCAGTTGAGTATGTTATGAAAAAACTTACAGAATCAGGACTTGAACCGCAAAAATGCGGCTATGGTGTTACTGCACTTTTAGGCAAGGGTGAAAAAACTTTATTACTTCGTGCAGATATGGACGCTCTGCCTATGCCCGAAGAAAGCGGTGAAGAATTTGCCTGCCCCACAGGAGAACAGGCTCATGCCTGCGGTCATGATTTTCACGCAGCTATGCTGCTTACAGCCGCAAAAATTCTTAAAGAAAATGAGAACAAGCTCTGTGGTAAGGTAAAGTTTATGTTTCAACCCGCCGAAGAAACCTTTGAGGGCAGTAAAAATATGATT
>JBJFHX010000166.1:0-8732 GCA_051893995.1 Ruminococcus sp. | reverse complement strand
ACGCAGAAAAAGAATTGCAGCCGAGCAAAACGGCAGTGATATTGGTACAGCAATAGGAATTGCTGTAGGTGTACTAGCAGGTGCAATATCAAAAGAAGAAAATATTGAATATGAAGATGAAGAACTTGATGACAGTCCTACTATGCAAATGTAGTCGGAGAAAGGAGGACTATGAGCAGGAAATCAGAACCTGTGATAATTGAATCTGTTTTTTACAACTACACAGGAACAGACGAGCAATTTAATACTTTCCTGAAAAGTGTAATCAAGGATTATGTTTCGGAAAATAATCTGTTGCCTGATGATGAAAATATTATTGATAAAAAGTCAGCTTAATAGCTGGATATTAGAAACAAGTTGTGATATGTTGTGGTTGCACCGAGGTGGTGTGACCACAACATTCAGATAACAAATGAGAGGAGAATCAAAATGAAAGTGTGGCTGTATTACAGGCTATCAAGAGATGAAGATGCTGAGCTTAACTCATTGACGAATCAGCGAAATATATTAGTTGAATATGCAAACGCAAACAATCACGAAATCGTGGGAGAATCTTATGACGATAATGTCTCAGGTATGCACTTCAATCGTGAGGGCATTAATAAAATCTATGAAGAGGTTGAGAAGAAAAGCTTCGAAACAATCCTTGTTAAGGATATGTCACGGCTCGGCAGACACAAAACCCAGACTGCTATCTTCATTGACTATCTAAGGGAAAACGGAATCAATGTAGTTTCCGTTACTGAAAATCTTGACACAGGAAACGAATCGGATGATTTGATTATCGGTTTTAAAGGGTTATTTAATGATATGTACGCCCGTGATATCTCAAAGAAAGTAAGAGCTGGTATGAATCAAAAGCTAAAAGACGGACTTGTCCTGACACCGCCAATGGGATATTTTAAAGACAAGAATACAAATGATATAGTCATAGTTGAGGAACACGCAGAAATTGTCCGTAGAATTTTCGATATGTATTTAAGTGGTTACGGTTTTAACGCTATAGCGAAAATCCTGAACGAGGAAGGTGTGAAATCCCCTGCATACTATCAGAAAAAACTATTCGGCAAGAATCTCGGCTACAACAAACCCGAGATAGGCAGAAGGTATTTGTGGGATAACAAGGGCGTCAAGAGAATTCTGGAAAACGAGTTTTACATAGGCACGGTAGTTAATCACAAGACCTACAACAATAAAATCAACCACATTAGAAAGGACATTCCCGAAAAGGAACAATACAGACATGAAAATATTGTACCTGCCATTATCGATGAGGATAAGTGGAAGCAGGTACAATTTTTAATCTCAGATAAAGTTAAAAGAAATGTTAGAGCAGGAAGCAATAAACCCTGTCACAGATATGCAGGACTTATCAAATGCGGCGATTGCGGATCGTGCTTTGTATGCAAGACGAGGAAATGGCGAGAACATCCCGACAGGATAGAATATGTCTGCAACGGCTATCACCGATACGGCAAGGAGAATTGCAGTCCTCATAGAGTAAACGAAAGGGATCTTGATGAGCTTATATACAAGGAAATTCTTGCGGTCAAGGACTCTGCAATTGAAAATTATAAGTCCATTGAAACCGATGTTAAGAAGTGGATGAAGAAGAAAAACACGGTTAATAACAAGCTGAAAAAGCTGGAAGATAGGCTTGAACAGCGCAAGAGCGACCAGAAAGAGATTCTCCTTGAACGAATCAGAGATAAAGCACACGCTGAAATCTATACCGAAATGCTTGAAAATTGTGAAAAGGATATACAGCAGATAGCAGAAGAAATTGAATCTATTAAAGACTACAATACAACGATTAAGAAACGCAAGTCGGAGTTGAAGAAAACGGTTGACCTGATTGAAGAAATCATCAAGGACGGAGCAATCAGCGATGCAAATTTACGGTTGCTGGTTGATGAAATCAAGATATATGAGAGTGATAAAAAGCTGAGGATAGAAATTAATCTCAAAGCTAAATTTACAAGACATTATGAGATTTACGGAGAAAGTGGTGTGGAGCATAATCTCATACTGCAAGGGTAAAATGAAAAAAGCCCGACAAAAATCGGGCTTTTCGTGGTGCGGATAACAGGACTTGAACCTGCATGAAATTGCTTTCACATGGACCTGAACCATGCGCGTCTGCCAATTCCGCCATATCCGCAAATAAAAAATTCTTTAATTTTTACACGGCAAAGAAATAAATCCGAGACGGAGCTTACTTTCAGATAAATCTTACTGTTCAGCTTAACCCATGTGTGCCTTTAACACGCTACCTATTATATCAAATAAATGGCAGATTGTCAATTGTAAATTGTACTTTTTAATAAACAATCCGCTAAGAAGCATAAAACTATTTCATTTGCGCTTTATTGATTTTAAATCCGTCGTATTTTCCTATATCGCAAAGCTTGATTTCGTGGCAGCCAAGCCTTGTGCTGAGCGGTGCAAGCTCCATATAGTCGCCGTACAAAAATGTCAGATATTTGTCATATTCCTTTGGCACAGGAAGCTTATATCCCTCAAAATCAACGTAAATTACTTCATCAAGATATTCAATCGGAAAGCTTCCGTTGTAAACGTTTCGTCCCATACCATCATACAGATATTTTGCATTCTTTTTTCTTTTAAAGAAACTCAAAGTCTTGTTTTCAAGCCACAGACTGAATCTGATGGGGAAAACAGCCTTGCAGAAATTGGTTACGAAAGACTGAATTTTACTGCCGTTTTCAGCCTTTCGGTTGTTCCATTTATTAAAAACGAGCGCACGTGTAAAAAGCGTCATTCCGAGGTGTATTTTCTGACCGAGCTTAGAATTTGCAGTTTTGTCGTGGCAGAAAATATCAAACGCAAGACCGTTGTGCATATCCTTGTGTTCCTTTGCAAAGCCTGTTGCAAAGGTCGTGTCGTTGAGTCTGAATTTTGCGAATTCATAGAAGCAGTTTTTGTCGTTTTTATTTGTCTGAAATGTCATCGAAGGAGGCATTTCGTCTGCAGCAATTTCGCAGAATTTATCGTAATCCTCACGCAGCATCATAATGTCGGCATCATCGTCCCAAGGAATGAATCCGTGGTGTCTGATTGCACCGAGCAGAGTTCCGCCGCCGAGGAAATATTTAATATTGTGCTTTCTGCAAATTCTGTCAACTTCAAGAAGATATGCAAGCAGAATTTCCTGAATTGAGCTGAGTCTGCCGTCGTGATTGTGGGGAAGAGCCATTGCGCTGTTGTCGGGCATTTTGCTCATAACGCACAGCTCGAGAGCCGTTTCAAGATTGATTACGGGAGCACAGCCGTGCTCGGAAATTTTGTTTGCGTTGATTGCACAACCGTCAAAATCTCCGTTTTTATCAAGTGCAATATCGCATTTTTCGCCGTAAACGTCGTGAAGAATTGCTGAAATCATACCTGTTGATGCAGTTGATTTTTCACCGCTTACATTATAAATATCGCAGTCAAGTACGGTGAGAGAATACACAATTGCCCTGAAAACATCGCTTAAATACACAAACGAATACTTCTTAAAAGAATTTGCAATACTGCAATTTTTGCCGTTTGCAACGCATTCAAAAACTTCGTCAAGCTCGGTTTTAAGTTTTGCGCCTGCTCCGAGTACAATTCCTGTTCTTAAAATTGTAAGGTCGAAATTGTTACCCTTTTTCTCGCAGTTCCACAGACTTTCGGCAGTTCTCATAAGCTGAGAAGCAAAGCTGTTTTCAGAGCATAAATCAATCGTTGCATACTCGTTTTCGGAGTAAATTCTGTGAGGCTCTGAGTTGCCGTAAACTCTGCTGTCGGTCAGAACAACGGTTTTAGCATTTGTTCGTTTTGAAACCTCAGCGAGGTATTTAATCTCGTTAATTTGTGATGAAAACAGGCTTGTATCAGCAGTGATTTTTTCACTGCAAAGTCCGGTGTGGACGATATAATCCACCTCAGATAATTCTGATAAAGAATTATAATATATAAAGTCAAAATCATTTCTTAAAAGCATTTCCTTATTGAAGTCGTCTAAAGAGGATTTGTTTTCACCTGTAAAAAAGACCTTGATATGGAGCTTTTTGGTTTCATTAAGGTACAAAAGTGCATAGCAAAGACAGCGGGCAATTTCTCGTCCGCAAATTAAAAATGATTTGTTTTTCAGCTTGTTGATCGTTTCCTTTTCAACCGTCGGCATAGCCGCCCAGTCGGCTTGAAATTCATTTAAAATGTCTTTGATTTGCATTTTGCTTTCCTTTTTATTTAGTCTTTAATTTGCAGGCTCATAATTTTGACGCTGCGTTTGATTCCCTCTGTCAAATCAACCTCTGCACTCCAGCCGAGATTATTCAGCCTTGTTGCATCGAGAATTTCGGGTGTCGAAGTCATAGGGGAGGGAACAGGTTCTTTTTCATCTTCGGGATTTGCAAAGCTCAATGTCAGTTTGAGTTCAGGAAAAGCCTCAACAGCCGCCTTTGCAAAACTCCTTATTGTTACGTCGCTTTTCGGGTTTGCAATATTATAAGGTGTTGCATTTTCACCGTCAAGCAGAATTTTAAGCAGTGCAACTGCCGTATCGGTAACATAGCAAAAGCTCCTCAGAGCCGCACCGTTACTCTTTAGCAGAATATTCTGTTTTCTCACCACATTGGCAATAAACTGAGCCCATACTCTGTCATCGTCAATATTTGCAGGACCGTAAATGTAGGCAGGTCTTGCAATTTTAACATTCATTGCGTACTGCTTTGCATAGCAACAGCCGAGTGTTTCTGCGGCACGCTTGCCCTGAGCGTAGCAGTTTTTGTAGCTGTCAATGTCAATGTATCCGAGGTCGTCCTCACCAATTGAATTTTTGCCGTTGAAAACAGAGCCGTAAACCTTTATCGAGGACACAATAAGCGTACTTTCAGCATTGCTCTTTTTTGCGTATTCAAGCGCATTTGCTGTGCCCGTCAGATTTGCGTCTATCGTACCTGCGGGGTCGTTTTCAAAGTAATATGCACTTGCCTGACTTGCGGCGTGAATGACAAAGTCTGCTCTTTCAAATTCAAACGGTGTGCAAACGTCCTGCATAATAAGCTCTAAATCATCACGATTGAGCAGATCACCGTACTTATTTTCGGCATTTTCACGGCTTCTTACAAGTGCCTTTATCTTTATATTACTTCCGTAAATGTCATTTCTTATAAGCATTGCGCAGACAATATAAAATGCAATAAAGCCGTTGCCTCCCGTAATCAGCACGGTTTTATTGCAAAGGCACGGCCAGTTGATATTGCTTTCTGTAATTGTTTTAACATCTTCAAAAACATAGGGGTGCAAATGGTTTTCGACCTTATAATCCATATTTAAGCTCCTCTTTTGCAAAGTTTTTAAAGCTTCTGTAGTAATAACGTGAACGTAGGAACTTTAAGTCCTCGGGCGTTGTCACCTTAATATTGTCACGCTCGCCCTTGAAAATATGTACCGTTTCGCCAAGCTCAATCAGCAGTTCACTCGAAGAAATCGGATTAGTAATTCCGAGCCTTTCAGCTTCGTCGTGAGCGTGCATAATTTTTCTCATTGTATAACCCTGAGGTGCCTGAGTAATGTACATCTGCTTTCTCGGCAGACTTTTACAGCAGGTTTCGCCGTCCTCACTCTGCAAAACAGAGTCAATGCTTGGCGTAACAGGCACTGCGGTCTCGTATTTTGTTGCTGTTTCAATGCAGTCCGAGATAAGCTGATGCGAAATCAGCGGACGAACTCCGTCGCAGATAAGCACAATGTCCTCGGGTGAAGAAAACCTCTGAACCTCAACAAGTCCGTTGTGAATACTTCCGTGACCGTTTTCTCCTCCGGGAACAATGGACGTAACCTTTGCTACCTTATATTGTGCAATCAATTCCCACATATATTCAATTTTATCGGCAAGGCAGGAAATTACAATATCATCAACATCGGGGTGAGATGAAAAGTTTTCAAGCGTTCTGATGATAATCGGCTTGCCGTCAACATTAATAAACTGCTTGGGAATGTCAAGCGATTTCATTCTTGCGCCGACGCCGCCTGCAAAAATAACAACGTGTACCATAGTTTCACCGTTAGTTTTATTTTTTCTTTTTTGATTCTTCGTAGACCTTCAAGGTTTCTTCCGTAGGACCGTCAAAAATAATCGTACCCTTTTTCAGGAAAATTGAGCGTGGGCAGATTTCCTTGACCGAAGCGGCACTGTGGCTTACATAAAGCACCGTAGTACCTGCGGATATAATCTCTTTAATCTTGTTTTTGCATTTTTTCTTGAATGATGCGTCGCCGACTGCAAGAGCCTCGTCAACAACAAGAACGTCAGGCTCAATGTTTACGTTAATCGCAAAGCCAAGGCGCATTTTCATACCGCTTGAATACGTTCTTACAGGCTGGTCGATGTAGTCGCCGAGCTCGGCAAATTCAATTATATTTTCCTCAATAGTCTTGATATATTCGTCCTCAAGACCGAGAATGTAGCCTTTGAGATAAATATTCTCTCTGCCCGTCATTTCCATAGAAAAGCCTGCGGTAAGCTCAAGCAGAGCGGCAACCTTGCCGTTTACGATAATCTCGCCCTCGTCGGGAAACGCAACGCCTGTAATCATTTTAAGCAGAGTTGATTTACCTGCACCGTTGTCGCCGACAATTCCGACGGACTCACCTCTGTTAATTTCAAAAGAAACATTGTTGAGCGCTTTGTTCGTCTTAGGATTCTTAGGCTTTATAAAAAGCGCCTTAAAGCGAGCCTGATCGTTTTTGTAGAGAATATAGGTTTTGCTTACGTTTTTAAAGGTAATAATCGGTTCAGCCATAAAATTACCCTCCATTAAAGTACGTCAGGAAGCTTTTTCCTGAGTCTGTTGTAGTTAAAGATACCGAGGAAGAACACAACTGCAAATTCTGCAAGGAATATAACAAGTTCCGTTTTGTATTCAAAGAACGGTCTGTTGTAGAGGAAGCAGTTGCGGTAGCCGTTGACAAAGAAGTTAATCGGGTTAAAGAGCATAACAAAGTTAAGAACAGGCTGTTCAACAAAGCCGTAGGAGTCATACATAATACCCGACAGCCAGAAAATACCCGACATAATCGAAACAATTAAGCTTTCAAAGTCCTTGCTGAAAGCCGACATAGGCGCAGTAGACCACGAAAGCGCAAGGAAGAACAAAAACATCAGAGGACAGTATAAAAAGAATTGCAGATTATACCAGCTCGGACCGACTGCAAAAAGAACGTAAACGTACATAATAGCAACAAGGAAGATATGTACATAAAGTCTTGAAATGCTTGTGTAGGTCAGAATCGTTGAAACAGGAAATTTCACCTTTGTGATAAACTGCCTGTTGGTACGCAGAGTTTTAGCACCCTGAGTAATGCTGTCCTGAATGAAGAACCACGGAATAATTCCGATGAACATAAAAGTGAAAAAGTCAATTGAAAACGGCTCGGGACCGCCGAGGTTTACATTAACCGACTTAAGCGTTTTGATACCGCAGGAGAACGCAAACCAGTAAACAAAAATTGTAAAAGCAGGCTTTACAACAGCCCATAACGGTCCGATAACAGCGCCCTTGTATGTTTTGATAAGCTCGTTTTTGGCAAGCAGCAGGATTTGCTTTCCAAATCCCTTGTGTTCCTTAAATATTGTAAACAATAATATCATCCAATCTGAAATCAAATTTAATAATTAAATAACGGGTAACGGGAAATCGCAAAGATGTTCTACATACGGTCACTTCCGTTCATTGTCAATTTGCCCTGAATAATAATTTAAAATATTCTGCTAGAGAATAAAGGGCGTATATCTATAAATCAAAACAGATGAATAAATTTTCTATAATAATCTGCTGACTGCTATATAGTACAAAACTGAAAATTTAAAGCAGACACTCTGAAACAATTATATTATATAACTTTTTTGGCATTTGTCAATGAAATTAAGTTTTTATCAGGTTAAGCGAGCAAGAGAACTGTCGAACAGACTATTGCTGTAATTTTTTCGAAAAACAAAAATCCGATTGATTTACTTAACGGAATCAATCGGATAATTTTTCTATAAGCTAAAACATTTTTCCGCTATACGGTTTTGGCGGAAGCATCGTAAAATCATAGCTTTTAAGCTCGTCAAGCGTAATGTTGCTGTGACAGCCCTCGTGCACCATAAGGTTAGAATCTTCACCGAGGTGAACTACAACAACAGGCGTGTTTGTGCCGTAGGCGTAGCCGCATTCCCAGGCCGTTCCGCTGTCGCTGTAGCCGCCGTAGTAGAGCATAACAACAACATCTGCCCAGTCAATAAAGCGTTTGTCGTTCATAAACGTTTCTTTTGACCATAGCCTGTTTTGCGTGTTTTCTTCATTTCTTACTTCGTTAAGTCTGGGACTGAAAACGTCAAAGCCTCGTGAAAAAAGGATTTTTTCTGCTTTTTCGATATTTTTAATCTCTTCATCGTTAAAAAACGGTCCTGCAAGATAAATCTTCATTTATTTCATTCCATTCCATTCATACAAAATCGCTGAAAGCATTAAACATTTTGTTCCAGATGCTTTTTCAGCGCAGAAAAAGTTTCATCGCTGATAACGTGTTCGATTTTGCAGGCGTCGGCAGCCGCAGTTTCACTGCTGACGCCGAGCTTTTCAAACAGAGCGGAAAGTACAGTGTGTCGTTCGTAGGTTTTTTCTGCAATTTCCTGACCGAGCTCTGTCAGGTTAAGTGCACCGTCCTTTGAAACAGTCAGATAGCCGCCCTCT
>JBJFHX010000165.1:0-32482 GCA_051893995.1 Ruminococcus sp. | reverse complement strand
CAATAACAGCCAATAATCTTATTTCATACAATGACCTCCTTTTCAAGTCGTGTATATTGACATATGATTTTGAATGCTATATAATACGATTACAGGGTAATCGTTAAAAGCGGTTAGCCGGAAATTATGTTTTAGATTAAATAATCGTCCAACATTTGCTTGCCGGTAGTTGGTCGGTTATTTTTTTATGTACTTAACGACTTAGGAGAGTACTATCAATAATACTGTTTCAGTCATAGTGCATCTCCTCCAATACATCATTTAATTTAATAGCTTGCTATCTTTAATTTATACAAAATACAGTTGTGTATTCACTGAATGTTCGCAAAATATTCGCTATTCGCATTGACAAAAGTGAATATTCGGTTATAATATGAATATAATAGATTTAGCAGGTGATTTATATGACTTATGAAAATGAATATACTGAATTTAAAACACTGGTTACAAATGATTTATATAAAGAAGTTGTAGCTTTTGCGAATACAGACGGAGGAACAATACACATCGGCGTTGATGATTTCGGCAATAAGATTGGAGTCAGCGATATAGATGACGCATATACCCGAATCACGAATGGCATAAGAGATGCTATTGCACCTGATGTTACAATGTTCTGCAAATACTCCCTAAACGAAAATATTATCAAAATAGAGGTTTCAGAAGGCTCTCGCAAGCCGTATTATCTCAAGTCAAAGGGACTTAAGCCGAGCGGAGTTTATATCCGTCAGGGCTCATCCAGCGCCCCGGCTTCCGAGGAGCAGATTCGTGTTATGATAAAGGAGTCTGACGGGGATAATTTTGAGAGTATGCGCTCGCTTGATCAAAATCTGACATTTGATGCCGCAGCGAAAACCTTTGAAAAATATTCGGTCAAGTTTTCCGAAGAAAAGTATATTGCGCTCGGTATAAAAGACAGCTCAAATTCACTATATACAAATCTTGGATTCCTTTTATCAGACCAGTGTCAGCATACAACAAAGGTTGCCGTTTTTGCAGATGAAAATAACACCGAATTCAGGGACAGCAAAGAATTCAGCGGCTCACTGTTCACTCAACTTGATGACACATTTTCATACCTTATGCTGTGCAATAAAAATGTTTCGGAGTTTAAAGGACTTGAGAGAATAGACAGATTTGATTATCCCGAGGAAGCAATCAGGGAAGCTCTGCTCAATTCAATTGTGCACCGTGATTATTCATTCAGCGGTAGTATTATTATCAATGTAAATGATAAGGAAATTGAATTTATTTCAATAGGCGGCCTTGTTCAGGGGCTTACTGCCGACGATATAAAAAGCGGTATTTCACAGCCGAGAAATAAAAATCTTGCGGCGGTGTTTCACAGATTGCACCTGATAGAATCCTACGGTACGGGAATAAGACGAATATACAATCTTTACAGCAAATGCACTGCTCAGCCGAGAATAGAGGTCACTTCAAATACGTTTAAAATTGTTCTCCCGAATATGAATTACCAATTGCCTGTTTATCAAAATAATAATATTTTAACCGAACAGATGAAAAAGGTAATGAATTTTGCAAAGGAGAACGGAGAGGTTACCGAAACAGATATTCAGAGTTTGCTGAATGTAAAACGTACCAGAGCATATGAAATTGCGAAATCACTTTGTGATAAGGGTTTGCTTCGTGTTTATGGCAGAGGTATAAATAAAAAGTATTTGTTGCCTTAATAAAAAATTAAGCGTTTAAAACAAGCCTGCGTTTTTTGCAGGCTGTTTTAATATCATTTTTACATAATGAAAATCAAGTTATGTATCGGTACGAATTAATCATACCGTAAAGGGGTGGCTTTACATATTTTCAATTATCTCTTGTTGCCAAGACCTTATAATTATGTTTCATGAGCATATATATACTATCCTCTAAACTTTGTGTGCCGCATTCAAAAACAATGGGCTGATATTTTTTAGCTTTCCATTCTTTAAACTGCGGTTGCAGAGAAGCAAGAAAATTTTTTTCCTGACTTTCTTCTTTGCTCAACCAGAATATCACGGTTTTATACGGATGTTCATGAACTTCTATTTCCAAAATATCACCTCATTCTCATATAGTTTTAGCATTTCAAAGGCAAATAAACATTTGTTTTGTATTTTTTGAAGCATTCAGCAAGTGTTAAGTATATTCATTCTGAAATCCGGTTAATAAGCGGTTACAGGATTTTTAAAATGTCTTAAAAATTGCAAAAAATAAATCTGTGTTAAGAACAACAAAAAAAGGCAGCAGACATACCACTACCTTAATAGTGAATTAGTCTGCTGCCCTTGAAATTTCAATGGGTTGAGCTTTCTTGCCGCTTATAATAAGACGGCTTGTTTGATTAAATATAAAATCCAATCAAACATCTACAGTTACGGTCTAAAATTGACCGTGTGTACTTAAACATATAAAAAATTAAATATTTAATACATCTTTATTATATAGAATTATTCAGTGTTTGTCAATGATTTTTTGTATTTTTTTAATTTGCGAATTTTCTATATAAAAAAGCAAGGGGGATAGTTGTCCATTATTTTGCAACATCATTATCGTGTAAAGATGCTTCAATCCAAGCTTTTTTTGCATCCAATGCATTAGCTAATGCGGATTCAATAGTTTCTCCACAGGTAATACATCCGGGGAAGTCCGGAAAAGAAAACACAAAACCGCCTTCGCTTTTGTCTTCTATAATTTCCATACGATATGACATATCCATATAATCATTAAGTGTATTCATAGCTTTTTGTCTCGCTTTCGCAATTTTCCTTATCGTTTTGACATTCCTAATACTTCCTGAAATTATATTAATATTATATTATGTTTTTTTATTTTATTCAATGACCTTGTCAGTCAAACTTTTTTATAGCTCAAAAATAAAAATGCGTATTAGAAATTACTCTTTTTTCGCCTATGCGTTTTTTAAAATAGAGGGTGTGTATCATACATGTAATTCTGTGTGAACGATGTATTATAATTCTGTCCTTGTTATTTTATAAAATATCTGCTGTTATATTTATTATCTTAAACAATTGGCTTATTAAAGCCATTTTTTAAGATAAAAGTAAAAAAGACTTGACTGCCACTTGGCGCTTTCAAAAATGACTTTCATAAAAGAAGTAGCAGATTTATGATTATCAAAATTAATACAAATTTAAAAATGCCGTATAAAGCCGTTTTTTAGGATAAAAGTAAAAAAGTCTTGACTGCCAACTTGGCGCTTTCAAAAATGAGTTTTATAAAAGAA
The DNA here is from genome assembly GCA_051893995.1 of Ruminococcus sp. Classification (GTDB taxonomy): domain Bacteria; phylum Bacillota; class Clostridia; order Oscillospirales; family Acutalibacteraceae; genus Ruminococcoides. The sequence goes on along the minus strand of JBJFHX010000165.1, from coordinate 29,238 downwards.
GTAACAGGTTTATGATTATCAAAATTAATACAAATTCAAAAAATGCCGTATTAAAGCCGTTTTTTAGGATAAAAGTAAAAAAGTCTTGACTGCCAACTTGGCACTTTCAAAAATGACTTTTAGAAAAGAAGTAACAGGTTTATGATTATCAAAATTAATACAAATTCAAAAATGCCGTATTAAAGCCGTTTTTTAGGATAAAAGTAAAAAAGTCTTGACTGCCAACTTGGCGCTTTCAAAAATGAGTTTTATAAAAGAAGTAACAGGTTTATGATTATCAAAATTAATACAAATTCAAAAAATGCCGTATTAAAGCCGTTTTTTAGGATAAAAGTAAAAAAGTCTTGACTGCCAACTTGGCACTTTCAAATATGACTTTTAGAAAAGAAGTGACAGGTTGGAAAGTTTTCAGCATAGTTTATCACAAATGTTTCGCTATGCCTTTTATTATGAGTAAAATACAAATTGACTATAGTCTTTGTAAATTTGGGCAGACAAATATACTTTCCACCATCTATTTTTTTGGAAAATAAATCTTCACTCCAGAGAGTTGTAAACTAATTTTATAAGTATCAAAAATATAGTCACAAAAGTCCTCGAAGATTGTCACAAAAGTCTACAAAAAAGTCTACAAATATTGTCACAAAATTGAAATTTTGAAAACTTGATTTGTGACAATATCTTTGTAAACTTTACGCCTTGGATAAGCTATTTTGTAAACTTTATGTAGACTTTTCATAACGTACTCTATAGAACATAGTTCGGAAAAGTTTACATAACTCTAGGTACAAAAAAGTAAAATAACTCTAAAAAAATGGGGTTCATTATGGATGAAAAGAAATTGCCATTTTAAAAGTTGAATTAGTATTTGACAAAATTTTCTTGCAAGTTTATATTGACATTCGATGAAATAGTATATACTATTTTCATTGCAGTGTGTCTTATCGGAAACAAATTGAATTGGATAAAGTCAAGGACTGGACTTGTCAATATTTGTATAGTCGAAAAAATCACTAAATTTGATAACGATATATTTTTAGATTTCTGAGCCGCCGGTGAGAGTTCCGCTGGGAGCACCGTCCGCTTGCGGGCGGCTTGCCCTTGACCGGGTCGTAAAAAATGATAAAATTGAGTGTTTCGGCGATGAGGAAACGACCGATATATTTTTGAGTTCCCTTCGCCGCAATAACATTCAATCATTTTTTACGGGACTGTCAAGGGTGCGGAGTAGGTCTTATGCGGCTATCTTTCCTTCAATCATTTTCTTGTAAACTGAAGGCGGCCACCCGCCGGGATTGAAACTATTTACACGGAAGGTATTGTAATAACCAAAGATATACCGATAGATAACCGTTTTGACTTCTTCCTTTGACATTTTGTAGGTCGGTATCTGATAGAGCTTCTCCTTTTTCAAGGTTGCAAAGAAACTCTCCATTCTTGAATTATCGAAGCATTTACCTGTACTGCTCAAACTTTGAATCATTCCATATCTTGATAGGGTTGCTCGAAATAAATCGCTTGTATACTGACTTCCTCTGTCAGTATGAAGTATTACTCCCTCAAGATTTCCGTATCTATGTTTAAGCTGCTTTACTGTGTCCACGCAAAGTTCTTTCTTCATATTATCACGGATTTCGAGGGCTACAATTTCTCCGCTGAAACAATCAAGAACAGGAGATACATAAAGCTTACCGTCTTTACAAGGCACTTCGGTGATATCCGAAAGCAGCTTTGTTACCGGTTTTACCGCAGTAAAATCACGCTTAATTATATTTTCGGCTTCCTGCTCATCTTCGGTCGCTTTCGTAATTCCATGAGGAATTCTGCGTTTATGCAGCAATCCGCCTTCTTTCATAGCTCGGTAAACAGTTCTGAGGCTGACTTTTTTACCTCTTTGTTCCAAAGCTGTTTGTATACGTTTTATGCCGTAATTTTTGTTTTCCGGTGCTTCGCCGATAATATCTTTTATTTCAACCAGAAGAAGCTCTCTTTTTGCAGGCTTTGCTGCGTTTCTGAGCCAACGGTAAAAGCCGGACTCATTCACACCAAGAACCTTGCACATTTGCTTTACCGTATATTTGTCACGGAATTTTACAATGAACAGATGTCTTTCGCTTGTTTTTACTTCTTCCGGTCTTTTGCGAAAAAACCAAGTGCATCCTTTAAGATTTCATTTGCGGTCTTTAACTCTGCGTTTTCCTTCTCAAGCTCACGAATTCGTTTCTCTGCTTCTGTTTCGGGAAGCTTCGGATGCTTCTTCTCTGCTTTACGTTTGTTTCGCCAGTCTGACAATGTGTAATACGGCAATCCGAGCTGTCAGGCTGCTTTCTTTACACCTATTTCGTCTGACAGCTTCAATGCCTCTTCTTTAAAGTCTTTGCTGTACTTCATGCTAAACACACCTTTCTGATTCTGTTATATCGGATTTTAGTGAGTTTGTCGACTGTACTTAAAGGATAACACTCCAGACTGCATTAAAACTGCAGTCCAAAATCTTTTATACAGCAATACCCGAAGTGAATTTTCTATCTTAATAATTAAAAATCAATACACAGTAAAGCAAAAAAATTTAGATCTAAAGACTTTTGAATAATCCATAATATTCAGCTAGCTCCGACAACTGTCAGCATGGTAGTATCGTACATTTATTTGGAATGAAAAAGCACAGAGGCGTCATCTGCCCCTGTGCGTTTTCTTTTGCTGTTTCAGTTCAAACAAACGCTGTTGTTCCGCTTGCTTTTTCTCACGGCTTTTCTTCTTGCGTACTGTTTTAAACTGCTCGTGCTGCAACTTTAATGCCTGCTGAGATTTTGTTCCGATGCCTGTGTTGGCTATCTAATTTTTTATCTCACGCTGCATTCGCTTCGGATTTTTGTGTTTCTCCGCAGCAGCCGCTTCAACAGCCGGACTAAACTGCAAGTTGTAATAGTGTTTCCCTTGATATTAATCTTTACCTACAAGCCTTTCTTTCCTGATTTCATTTTCGTCCATTCAATTGCACCTCGTTCTATAAAACATAACCCACTTTAGATACTTCAATCACGCCACGGCGCAAAAAAGTAATATCTAATGTATCTGGTTCAAAGGTATCTGTACCAAAGGTGTCATATGAAAAAGATTCCGGTTTGAAAGTACCATATTCAAAAGTTTCATAGTCAAAGGTTTCAATTCCTATCTGCTCAATTATTTCCTTTGGTAAAGTGTAATCCTGCTCTACAAGGCCAAACATTGTAAAGCCTGAATCCACACAGAAGGAAAGAACTGCTTTACTGCATAAATTGTAAGTGAATGAACCAAAAACTGAGCCAATAAAACTGCCGAGCATATATCCCAATACCGGTATTTCAATAAGGGCTTGTGATACACCGCCGCCAATCAACGAACATGCTGAAATATACATATCCCTGATAAACTCTTCCGAAAGTTGTCGTCTTGTTTTTTTGCCAAGAGCAACCTGAAAAGCGTTCCTGATGACATTCATTGTAATAACTGTGACTGCTGCTATGATTGACGGGTTAGCCGATTTTAATGCTCCGCCGAAAAGACCTGCTTCACACGAAACTGTCAATGCGGAAGATATACTTCCTCTTATGAAGCCTTCTGCTCCTCCCGATACAGCGGAAAATCCTATTTTTTTGAATTGCTCTGCGTTGATTTTTCCGTTTTTTAATAAGTAGTAAATTGATTTGAAAATTTCGGGTGCTACTTTAAGTACAATCGAAATAGTTGCTGCAGTAAGTCCGGCTTTGAATGCCTGCTGAATAACATAATTATATTTAACCAATTCTTCGGTAGTAAGCCCTAATTTGTCGGCGTCAACTACACCTTGCTTTGCAAGTGTTGCAAGTTCTGATGCTTCTTTTTTAGACAGTGGAATCGATTCAGCACCTTTGCTGTCACTAAGTCTGTCAGTCAGCATATCAAGCGTTTCCTGATAGCGAGGCACCTGTTCAGGTCGTCTTACGGCTTCTGTCCTGATAATTCGTTCAAGATACTTTGTTGCTTCCTCAAGCTGGTCACGTGAAATAATACGAATCTGTCCTGTATAGATAGGGTCGTTCAAAACACTTTCTGCATTATCATAACCTCTGCTACGCAAGAAATCTTCTAAACGATCTGTTCCACCACGGTTCTGATACTCCAAAAACCTTTGGAAAACACTTACAGACTGTGCTTTTGCACTTGCTTGACCGTCACTATAATATTTTAGTCCATACTTATCTCCAAAGTTAGTTGAAATATCAGTTGAAGCAAAATCCTTACTTCTGTCAACGAACGCTCTGTGATTTGAGTCTTTCAAAGCTGAATTAATATTGAAAGTACCTGCGTGCCAGAATTCTGCAACATCCCCTTTCAATATCTTTGAAGCTGTCTTAAAGCCTTCAAAAGAATTCAGGTCTTTTACAAGTTTGCCTATTTCATCATTTACATTTGTAACATAAGAGTCAGACATAGTGGCTGCGGCATATGCAGAAGCGTTTTTTTCAAAATATGTATATCCTTCCTCAAATCCACCCATTATGTGTCACGCTCCTTTATAGTCCCAGGAACTTGCTGAGGTCATCTAAATAAAATTTCATTACAGCACAGCTATATTGTTGTTCCTCAATTTTATCGTTTAAACTCATTTGCTGGAACCATTTGCCTATGGAAGCTCCGAAATCAACTATCTGAGAAAACAATGCAAACATATTGTTAATCGGATTTGCATCATTTTTAGTTTCTTTATCTTTATTATCTGTATTTTCTTCCGGTTCAAATAACGCTTCAATATTTCTTTGATACTGTTTTGCAAATTTTATAAAGTCATCGTATTCGTCAACTGATACGATATTATCAACGCATAAAAACGCCTGCTTGCCAAGCCAACCGTATTTAACGCCAAAACCAGAAAATTCAACCTTCATATGAGCGCTCTTGTTTTTCATTAGCTGGTCTTGTCCTATAAAGACAATGTACTGATTAGATGAAATTTGTGCTGAATTTGCTGAATTATCCTTTTCAAGCCATACCTGTGCCGCCGCTTCACCATCTTTTGTACCGACTATATTTTCCTCTGTGTCGTCTTCCATACTGATAAGCTGTGCAAGATAATCACCGTATTTACGGCATTTTTCTTCACAAACAATAATTAATTTTTTCATTAAAAAAACCTCACTTAATTTAGTAAACTTTTATATGTGTCAATGACATAATAACCCACTTTTTTGAAATTTCGTTGAACTCTTTTTTGCGCAATTGATTTTTGCCTGCTCAATTTCAAAATCACCAACCTCTTTTAGGTTGTAGTGATATTGTTTATAAGTTGCACAAATATTTGCTGAACCATGTTTATAATTATATATATTTTATCACAACTCGCCTATATATGCAATAAAATTCATATAATTTGTCAAATTGCTTTTCATTAATATTATCTCTCAACAACTGTATCAAATAAAGGACAATGCAATATTTCATATGTGTTTTACCGAAAAACAGCTATATATTATAGTTGATTTTATTTTTTAAACTAAACATATACTTTCGGGTATTTCAAGTGTATACAGAAAACATTTCCTTATCATCTCTTAAGTCGGATTTATATTGAACAACAATGTTTTTCAATGTTTTAAATTTACAAAATTATATTTGAAATCTCAGAAATAATATTGAATATTGACATGTTTTATGATACTATAATATAGAATTATTGTATAAATTTATATAGCGGAAAGGGCGGTCTGAAATGGCAGTTACATATAAAAAGCTCTGGAAAATGCTGATTGATAACGATATGAAGAAAAAGGATTTACAACAGTCAGCGGGACTTACGAGCTATGCTATGCATAAACTCAGCAGAGATGAGGCTGTAACAACAGATATTCTTGCGAAAATTTGCAGAGCTTTGAATTGTACCATAGATGATATTATTGAGATTTTACCTGAAAAAAAGCCGTAAATCCGGTATTATGAAAAGGAACATATGTCATAATTGTTTTATGAAATGATGAAGGTGATAAAATGATTGAAGAAAAATATAGCGCAGGATTGATTTCACAATCATTCTGGTTTATTGAAATAAAAAAAGTTCTGAAGCTGATTCAAAACGGTAAAAATGAAAGTGAAATAAAAAAATTGTGTATTGACAAAAACCTTTTTGGTGCTGCAAAAGAATATAGGGCAAAAAGAATGTATGGCTATATTTTTAACAGAATAAAGCACCTTGATGAAAAATTGATTGATTTGTTTTTTGAATCTGATTTAGCTACTCAAAAGCTTATTAACCTTGTTGCAATTTTCAGAAGCGACAGGCTTTTCTTTGAATTTGTATATGAGGTTTATCGAGAAAAAATAATTCTTGGCATTCCAATCATAGAGAAATCCGACGCTAATATTTTCTTCAAAAACAAGGAAATACAGGATGAGTGCATTGCAAACTGGACAGACGGAACAAAAAAAAGATTGCGCTCCTGTTATTTCAATTACCTGATTGATGCAAATCTTATTACTGTTGTAAATAAAGAAAAAAATATTACGCCACCGATTATTGACAGTGCTCTTGAACGTTATCTTGAAAGTGTCGGTGATTTTGCTATTGTAAAAGCGATTACGGGGGTGAACTAAATGTCTGCTCTTGATGAGAGATTAGATAAAGCAGAAGAGATGATACAAAAGCCATCTTTCAGAGAAAACAAAGGGCTCGGCAACGAGGTGGGTTATTATATCTTTGATTACCCTGCCGACCGTGAACTGTATGTAAGAGAGAGAATTAAATTTATTAAAGAAAATAACGAAAACTCAGATGATGATTATAAAGTGGTTGTTTTTGATCTTTATGATATTTTGATTGATATACTTAATAAAAAAGGATATCTTGAAAAGTGCTATGATTTTGAAAGAACGAAAGGATTTGAAAGAGTTACAAAATCAATTTGTAATATGTTGAAAATCACATCTCCCGACAGTCTGATAGTAAAACACATCAAAGAAAATACCCCCGAAAAAGCAGTTGTCTTTATTACCGGCATAGGAAAATGTTACCCTGTTCTGCGTTCACATACGATTCTGAACAATTTGCATCAGGTTATTGATAATGTGCCGGTTGTATTGTTTTATCCCGGAAATTATGACGGACAGGAATTAGTGCTATTCGGAGAAATAAAAGACGATAACTACTACCGTGCATTCAAACTTGTAGATTGAGGAGAAAAAATATGATTATAAAAAATTTGTTTTCAAAACCTATTGACCGAGATATTAAGGGCGTAATAAAAGTCGGACAAGACGATAATGCAAATATCAGGCAGGAGCTTGAAGAGTATGTTGTTACGAGAGATCTTCAGAAGTACTTTTCAGACTTCTTTGCAAGCTATAAAAAAGGTATAGTTGGAAACACTGATAAAATGGGCGTGTGGATTTCAGGCTTTTTCGGAAGCGGTAAATCTCACTTCCTGAAGATTTTGTCCTACATTCTTGCCAATAAGGAGGTAAACGGCAAAAAATCCGTAGATTATTTTATTGACGACAACAAAATTTCCGACCCTATAGTTCTTGCAGATATGAAACTGGCAACTACCGTTCCCACGGATGTTGTGCTTTTTAACATTGATTCAAAAAGCGAAGTAAACGGAAAGTACTCAAAAGATGCTATCGTTTCGGTGCTTCAAAATGTATTTAATGAAATGCAGGGCTTTTGCGGCTCAAATCCGGCTCTTGCTGATTTGGAACGAAATCTTACGGAGAAAGGGAAATATGATTTATTCAAAGAGAAGTTCGCAGAATCCTTTGGCTCCGAATGGGTTGACGCTCGCAGTGATTTTGATTTCATACAGGACGATGTAATAGAAGTTCTTGACGAAATAGGTTTTATGAGTGTTGAAGCAGGCAGAAACTGGTGCGAAAAGGCAACGGGAGATTACAAATACAGGGTGGAGGACTTCGTTAAGCTTGTGAAAAAGTATCTCGACAGCAAGGAGAATAATCATCATATTGTATTCCTGATTGATGAAATCGGACAATACATCGGCGATGATTCCAAGCTTATGCTTAATCTGCAAACCGTAACGGAGGATTTAGGCACAGCTTGTAAAGGCAAAGCCTGGATTGTTGTAACAAGCCAGCAGGATATTGACTCCATCACAAAAATAAAGGGTAACGATTTTTCAAAGATTCAGGGACGATTTGACACACGACTTTCTCTTTCTTCTGCAAATGTTGACGAAGTAATCAAAAAGAGAATACTTGCAAAAAACAGCGCAGGAAAGCAGACTCTTTCCTTGCTTTATGATGACAAGGCAACTGTAATAAAAAATCTTATCGTTTTTAACGACGGCGTTGAAAAGAAGCTGTATTCGGACAGAGAAAACTTTGCTGACATATATCCGTTTATTCCGTATCAGTTCAACCTGCTCGGAAGTGTACTTACTTCTATCAGGACACACGGAGCTTCAGGCAAGCACCTTGCCGAAGGAGAGCGTTCTATGCTTGCTTTGTTCAAAGAGTCGGCAGTGAAGATAATGAACAATGAGCCAGGTGCTATTGTGCCGTTTAATATGTTTTACGACGCTCTCGAGCAATTTCTTGACCACTCTCACAAGGGCGTTATTTCCCGTGCGTCAGATAATGAATATCTCAATCCTAATCACGAAAAGGAGTGCTTTGACGTTAATGTGCTCAAAACTCTTTTTATGATTAAGTATGTTAAGGAAATCAAGGCAAACATTGAAAATATTACAAGTCTTATGGTTTCAAACATTAACGATGACAGAATTGCTCTTGCGCAGGAAGTTGAAGACGCATTAAAACGCCTTGTTCGTCAGACATTAGTTCAGAAGAACGGCGACATCTATGTATTCCTTACGAACGAGGAGCAGGAAATCAACAGAGCTATTGAGTCACAGAACGTTGATTCAGGCGAATTAATTTCAAAGGTTTCCGAAATGATTTTTGATGGTATTTATGCAGAAAAGAAATATCGTTATCCTGCCTTTAACGGAAGATATGCTTATGCGTTTAATCAGATTGTTGACGATAAGCCCTATAAGGCAAATCAGAACAATGAAATGACATTGAAAATCCTTACGCCAAACAGCGACGAACGTGCTGACGAAGCGACAATGAGACTGCTTTCAGGGCAATCCTTCTGCGTTCTTGTTGTATTGGCCGATGACAGAACATTCCTTGACGAAATTTATTCTGTAATACAGATTGAAAAATTTATCCGCTTTGAAGCTACCAATCCGATGCCGAAATTTGAAACAATTAAAAGAGCAAAGGAAGTTGAGATGCGTGTAAGAAACGCATCTGCAAAGCTGTTCCTTACCGAAAGCCTGAAAAGCGCAGATATATATGTAAATGGTGATAAAATTCAGACGACATCAAAAGAAATTGTCAGCCGTATAAATGAAGCACTCGGCAAACTTGCGGCAACCGTTTATCATAAGCTATCATACATAGACTCTGCAATGAGCGAAACCGATATTCGAAAAACGTTAAGAGATAATAAGCAACAGCTCACTCTTGATGAAGCAAAGGCAGAAAAAAATCAATTGGCATTAAACGATTTAAAGGCTTTTATTGCGCTCAACACACAAAGACATATGAAAACTTCTATGAAATCCATTTTGGAGCGTTTTCTGAAAGCACCGTATGGATTCATTGAAGCTGATGTTCAATGGCTTGTTGCAAAGCTTTTTAAAGACGGTGAAATTGCTATGTTTGTCAACAACGAAACCGTTACTCTTCTCTCAAAAAGCGAAGAAGAAATTATCCGTTATTTAACCCGCAAGGAATATACCGAAAAGCTGATGACAGAAAAGCGTATCAAACCAAACGATAAGCAGAAAAAGTCCGTTCAAGAAGTGATGAAGGAGCTGTTCGGCGTTACCTCTGCAAGTGATGATGACGACGCCATTATGAAAAGCTTCCTCGGCTATGCAGGTAATTTGAAGAATGAGCTTGAAAAACTTGAAATCCACTACTCTTCTCAGCCGGCATATCCGGGAAAGCAGCTTGTTTCATACGGCAAAAAATTGATGGCTGAAGTTCTTCAGATGAAGTATTCTAATGAATTTTTCACCGGCATAGACAGCAAAAAGGACGATTATCTTGATTTTGCGGAAGATTATGAGCCGCTTAAAAAGTTCTTTGCAGGAGAACAAAAGGACATATTTGACAAAGCGCTCCGATTGATGAAAATTTTTGACGACAGCAAAACCTTCATTGTAAACAGTCAGATTGAATCGGTAGTTGATAACATAAAGTCAGTACTTAAAAATCAAACGCCATACAGAGAAATCTACAAACTGCCTGAATTGCTTGAAGAGTTTATCACCCTTTACGGAGCTTTGCTTTCTGAAATGCAAAAGCCTGTTGAAGAAGCAATAAGTGAAGCAAGAAAGCGTGTTTTTGAAGAACTTAAAGGCAAAAAGTGTCACGACAAATTATCCGACAGGTACGTCGGGCTGTTCAGAGAAATTCACGATAAGGCAACGCATTGTAATAATGTTGCAACACTGCAGAATATTAAAATTGAAGCTGACGCACTTAAAGTCCGTTGTCTGAATGAGATTGAAAATGAAGAAGCCAAGCTTGTTCCGCCGAAACCCTTAAATGATGATTCGGAAAATACAGATAACGGAAGTACCGAAGAAATCGCACCTCCCGTTGTGAAGGTCAAGAAAAAGAAAACCGTCAGTATAAAATCAATCAATAATGCAACAACCTGGCAGATTGAAAGTGAAGAAGATGTAAAACGATATGTTGCAGAGCTTGAAAAGAAGCTGTTAGCTGCTCTTGAAGATAACACGATTATCAATATTGAGTTCTGAAACGGAGGAACGATATGAACAAAACAGCAATAAAAAACTTTGCCGTATGGGCAAGGCGAAAACTTATCAGCGATATTACGAACAAGGCAAGAATGCTCGGCGTTGATGAAAACGGAATAGCCGAGAAGTTATCTCAGTCAACTGACGATTTGCATTTTTTCGATGTCGGAACAAAAAATTATGCAGAGGTTGCCGGAAATGAAATTATACAGCGTGAAGCTCTTGTAAAAGCAATAAAGTCAAAAGAACACAGCTTTAAAAATTACAAGGATGCGTTTGAGAATATCGTTGAAGAAGCAGCGTATACTTGGTTCAACCGTCTTGTGGCAATTCGCTTTATGGAGGTAAATGACTATCTGCCCTCCGGTGTTCGTGTGCTTTCTTCCATAAACAAAGCAAAGAACGAGCCTGACTTTGTTACATCTCCGTTTGATACCGATTTAGAATTTACACCTTACGAGCAGGACAGAGTAATTCAGTTAAAGGACGAGAACAAACTGGACGAGCTGTTCCGTATGCTCTTTATAAAGCAATGCAACAAGCTCCATGATATTCTGCCCGAGCTGTTTGAAAATACTGATGATTATACAGAATTGCTCCTGACAATCTCTTTCACAGATAAAGACGGTATAGTTTACCGCCTTGTTCACGATATTGAAGAAGATGATTTTAATGTTGAAAAAGAAGGCCAGGTTGAAATCATCGGCTGGATGTATCAGTATTACAATATAGAGCCGAAAGATAAGGTTTTTTCACGTCCGTCAGGACAGAAAATCCGCAAAGAAGATATACCTGCGGCAACACAGCTTTTTACTCCCGACTGGATTGTTCGCTATATGGTCGAGAACTCTCTCGGTCGAATTGTTATCCACAACTTAAAATATGCTGACTGGAGCGAAAGCGAAAAAACAAAGATTAACGATTTTAAAAGCAAGTGGAAATACTATCTTGAAGAAGCAGAACAAACCCCTGAAATAGTGGAGCGTTTCAGAATCGAAGAAAGTCATAAATATTGTAAGGGCGATTTACCGCCTTTTGTAGATACGACATTTCTCGACCCCTGTATGGGAAGCGGACATATTCTTGTATATGCATTTGATGTGTTTATGGACATATATCGTATGCAGGGATATACCGACCGAGAAGCGGTAAGGAGCATATTGGAAAATAATCTTTACGGACTTGAAATTGATGACCGTGCCACACAGCTTGCGTATTTTTCAATAATGATGAAAGCCCGTTCCTATGACAGAAGGTTTTTAGCAAGAAAAGATGAAAACGGAAAGCCTGATATTCCAAAATTAAATATCTGCTCAATTCAGGAGAGCAATTTAATAAATCCTGAATACATAGAGCTTTTCGGCGAGCTGAAACCAATTGCACAGAAACTGCTTGATGAATTTATTGACGCAAAGGAATACGGCAGTATTTTAAATCTTTCAATAACAGAAGATGAAATTTTTCAGCTTGAAGAAAAGTATGCTGAAATAGACAATACGGTTTATGATAATTTCTTTGATACCGCTAAACAGTCAGGACTTCGCACAGTATTTACTCCGCTGTTAAAGCAGGCAAAAATAATGGTTGAAAAATACGACGTCGTCTGCACTAATCCGCCGTATATGGGCGGCAGCGGTATGGATAAAGATTTAAGCACTTATGTAAAAAATAATTATCCCGATTCAAAAGCAGATTTATTTGCGGTGTTTATTGAGAAAGGTAATTCTTGGATTGTTGCAAATGGTTACAATTCTATGGTAACTATGCAGAGTTGGATGTTTTTGTCAAGCTTTGAAAAAATGCGCTTGAATATTCTCGGAACAAAAACGATAACAAACCTAATGCATATGGAAAATATGGTTATGGGAATTGCTTTTGGTACGGCTGTAACAGTATTTAAAAACTCACAAGTTCCATATTATAAAGGAACATATAATCTTGTTACACTGAAAGATATTGAAAACTCAAAGCCGAAAGTATTTCCAAATTATGAAAACAGATTTGCGCAGGTCAGTACCGAAAACTTCTCAAAAATTCCCGGCTCACCGATTGCGTATTGGGTGAGTGAGAATTTTATAAAAACATTTGACAACCAAAGAATTTATGATATAGGAAACGCAAAGCAAGGAATAATTCCAGGTAATGTCAATGAATTTGTTCGTTTATGGTATGAAGTAAAACTAGAAAAAATCGGCTTTAACCATATTGAGTATAGAGATATAAATAAATATCATCATAAATGGTTTCCGTACAATAAAGGAGGTTCTTTTAGACGTTGGTATGGTAATATAGAATACATTGTAAATATGGAAAATAACGGTTATGCAATTAAATACTCTGGAGCCAATAACAACTATCGTTTAAGGGAACCAGAACTGTATTTTAAAGAAGCTGTTACGTGGTCTAAAATTAGCAGTGGTGAGTTCTCTGCAAGATATATGCCAAAAGGTAATCTTTTCGATATAGCTGGTTGTTGTATATTTAATTTAAATGACAATCTATACTATTCTTTAGGAGAGTTAAACACGAAAGTAATAGCTCATATGCTTAAAGTGATAAGTCCAACGCTTAATTATGAAGTAGAGCACATCAAGTGTTTACCAATTAAAAATGACACAATAAACAAAGATTTAGTCAACTCCCTCGTAGAGAAAAACATTTCCATGTCAAAAACCGACTGGGACAGCTTTGAAACCTCTTGGGATTTCAAAAGACATCCATTAGTAGCAATGAAATTAGCCGGAGCTTATGCTTGGGGAGATGATAAGCCGACAATGAGACTACCTTCTGCCTATAATGCATGGAAAATACTTTGTGAAGGTCGTTTCAATAAACTCAAAGCAAACGAAGAAGAACTCAACCGCATTTTCATCGAAATATACGGCTTGCAGGATGAATTAACCCCCGATGTCGCAGATAAAGACATTACGGTACACAGAGTGTTTGACAGCAAAGACGATGTGCCCGAGTCAATGAAAGGCAGTAACTATATCCGCACAAAGCGTGACGAGATTATCTCTCTCATTTTCTATGCAGTCGGCTGTATGTTTGGTCGTTATTCTCTTGACAAAGAAGGACTTATTTTTGCAGGCGGAAATTTCAACGATACCTTTATTGAAGATGCATTGTATCCGTCTGACACTTTATATCCGTCTGATAATTTGTTTCCTAAAGAGCCTGAGTACTCCAAGTTAAAAACAGATGACGGTGAAATTGATTTGTCTTTCTATCCCGACTATGACAACTGTATTCCGATTACCGATGAAGCATATTTCGAGGACGATATAGTCGGTCGCTTTGAGGAGTTTGTTAAGGTAGTTTACGGAGAGCAAACTCTTGAAGAAAACCTTGATTTCATAGCAAAAGCACTTGGTAATAAAGGCGTTACAAGCAGAGATGTTATCCGCAACTATTTCCTTAATGATTTCTTTAAAGACCATTGTAAAATATATCAGAAACGCCCGATTTACTGGCTCTTTGACAGCGGCAAGAACAATGGCTTTAAGGCACTTTGCTATATGCACCGCTGGAATGCGGACACAATAGGCAATATGCGTGTTGAGTACCTGCACAGAATTCAGCGAGTGTACGAAAAAGAGCTTGAACGTATGCAGGAAATCATCGACAACAGTCGTGATAACAAGGAAATCTCAAATGCGACAAAGCGAAAAGAAAAGCTTCAGAAGCAGATTAAAGAAACCAAAGATTACGACGCAAAGGTCGCCCACCTGGCTCTTTCCCGTATTGACATTGACCTTGACGACGGTGTAAAGGTGAACTACGAAAAAGTGCAGACAGGACAGGACGGAAAGAAACTACAAATTTTAGCAAAGATATGAGGCAACAGTATGGAAGAACAATTTACTGAAGGAACAAAACTAGTTGCTGAAGCATCGTGTAGTATTGATTGGGTGACTTTATTAACACTTGCTACATCCATTGTTGCTGCTATCGGAGCTGTTGTGGCTATTGTTGTGGCAATAAGAATAGCAAATTCACAAAAAAGGATTTCACTATTAGAATATCGAATGAGAATACTTAGCGACTTGGAAACCTTTGTTAATGATGTGATGTTTAGTGCTGAGTGGCATGGAAGTATGTATCCTTATATAAAATATTCAAAACAACAAATTGCAATATTATTTGATGAAGAATTTGCTGATTTCTATGTTCAAATAGATTCTTTTGCTGAAAAGTATGCAGAAAAATTAGGTGATGAAGATTATGCTAATAAAAAAGGCGAATTTAAAGGAAAAAGCCCTGATGAAGTACAGGTAGAACGTGAAAGAATGGAAAACGATTTTGCTGATGAATTTAATGGGCAGCGAGACAGAGTTTACAAAAAATGGATAAAAGTATAAGTTTGGTGATATAAATGGCAGAACTAAACCTTAAACAAATAACCGACAAATTGAATAGTGAATTTGCAAGTGATGTCCGTAAGCTGGTGTTCTGGTACGACGCCAATGTGGAATTTGTTGACGATGTAGATACTCTTGAACTTGAAAACGCAAAGGTACTGCACCTTGAAAAGGATAATCAGTTCTACATAAAGCATTTTCTGGAGTGTGAAGATAAAACAACTAATTATCTTATTTATGCTCCGTTTCCGAAGCCCGACATAAGAGAAAATCATCTTGCCGATACTATACGCTATTCAAAAGAATTTTTTGCCGACCGTGCATCTCTTATATCTCTGGATTTGGGAATTGACGAACGGTACAAGCCGATAATTCAGCACTATATAAAATTCTTCGGCAACAAGGAAAGAACGCAGAAGTTTTATGATTTGGAAATTGAAAACTTCAACAAAAGCACCATTGAAACAGCCTTGATGAGCGTTCTCTGCAAGAGCAAAACGGCTTCGTTTGAGGAAGTATTAAGGTGCATTCTGACCGATGACGGATTTGCGGACAACAAGTATCTTAATGAGTTTGAAAAGTACGATTTACTGAATGCCTTTTGGCAGCAGGCAGACATGGCGTTCGGATATAACGACGCAAAACCGACATTGGAAAAACTGGTCATTACAATGTTTGTGACCTACGCTTCAAAGGTTATTCATTCAGAATTGCCACAGGGATTGAAACAGTTTGTTTCCTATAAATCAGGAAACATAATTGCATTCATTGATAACCTTATGAACAGCTATCTTTACGGCGAACGGTATGATGAAATCTCCGAAATTGTTTACAACGAAATCAATGGAAAAGTCTTATTTGAAAAAATGGATGTTGAAACATTGGTTGACTGCAACGTCTTTTCGGGAATAGACGAGCTTGTTATTAAATGGCTGGGTGAAAGACTGGAAAACGAAGATATCGGTGTAAAGCTGAACGGTAAATCTATTCCTGAAATATGCGCTGACCGAAGAAAAAAGCATTTCGGTAAGACTTACCGCAGTGATTACTTCATCATTGAAAACGCTTATTACATCATTTCCGCAGGTACATTTCGTTATATTAGCGACATTAAAAATCTTGTGAAGGAATATACGGAAGCAATTTTCAAAACAGACCGCAGATACAGATATTTTTATTATTATCTGGACAAAATTGAAGATACTGCAAGGTATGAAAAGCTGCGTGAGCTTGTGGAAAACATTTACACAAATGAGTATCTCAACCGCATTACGGTCAACTGGAACAACGAAATTGCAGACGCAGACGGTGAAACAGGACTTGTCCTGCAACGCAATTTCTTCAATGAATATGTCAACTCTTCCAAAGACCGTGTCGTTGTAATAATTTCCGATGCATTTAGATATGAAGTTGCACATACTCTGTTTGAGCATTTGCAGGCTGACGAGAAATGCTCTGCAACGATTACGGCAATGCAGGGTGTGTTACCGTCCTATACTCCGCTTGGAATGGCTTCACTTCTTCCTCACAAAAGTCTTGAATACAACGACAGCCATGATGTTCTTGTCGACGGAAAGATATGTGCTTCCACCGAACAGCGAGAAGCACAGTTACAGCAATACAAAGCAAACAGCAAGTGTATTCAGTTTGACGCACTAAAAAATATGAAGCAAGCTGACCTTCGTTCGGTATTCACGGGACAGGATGCGGTATATGTATATCACAATCAGGTGGACGCTCGTGGAGATAAAGCAAACACAGAGAATGAAGTTTTTACCGCCTGCGAAGAAGCCGTTGAGGAAATACATTCCTTAATTCGCAGACTTTCCTCTCAGGCAAACACACACCATTTTCTGATTACTGCCGACCACGGATTCATCTACAAGAGGGATAAAATTCAGATCAGCGACAAAATCAGCGGGGGCAATGCAAAAACCAACAGCGTCGGTCAAAGATATGTCGTATCGGATAAAGCGGTTGATAAAGACGGCGTTTGTTCTGTTTCTCTCGGTTCTGTATTAGGTAACAACGACGAGAGAATCGTATCTTATCCCTTGGCTTCAGACATTTTCAAGGTTGCAGGTGCAGGACAGAACTTCGTTCACGGCGGTTGCTCACCGCAGGAAATGATTATTCCGCTTATTGACGTAAAGGTTGAACGAGGCAAAAAAGAAACAAGCATTGCAGAGATAGCTCTTGTCAGTCTGACAAACAAAATCACTAATCTTATAACAACACTCGACTTTGTTCAGACCGAACCGATTAGTGACGTTGTCAAGGAAACATCATACAGAGTATATTTTGTTTCGGAAAGCAACGAGAAGATTTCAAACGAAAACATCATATTAGCCGACAAGAAGGACAATGATACAATGAAACGTATGTTCAGACTGCGTTTCAGCTTCAAGGATAAAAAATATGACAAATCGCAGAAGTATTATATCGTAGCCCTAGATGACAAGAATGATATTGAAGCGTTTAGACACGAAATCATTATGGATATTGCATTTGCCGACGATTACGGCTTCTTCAATAAACCCGGGGAGGACTTATTTAATGGATAATTTTGTAAACAGCAATGGAATTGCTTCAGATGAAGAAAGTCCGAACGAGCTGTTGAATCGAAAGTTAAGGAGTTATTTTGACGGAAAAATAGTTCGCAAAGATTTAACTAAATCTATTAAAGAAGGAGCAAATGTTCCGATTTATGTATTGGAGTTTTTACTCGGTCAGTATTGCAACTCTGATGAACCTTCCGTTATTGTAGAAGGAGTAAATACAGTAAAACATATTCTTTCTGATAACTATGTAAGACCTGACGAGGCACAGAAAATACTTTCCGTACTTCGTCAGAGAGGCAGCTATACGGTCATTGACAAGATAACTGTTAATCTCAATATTAAAAACGATACATACGAAGCGGAGTTTTCTAACCTTGGCATAAACAACATTCCCATATCCGAAAACTATCCGAGCAAATTTGACCGTCTGTTATGCGGCGGCATCTGGTGTATCGTACAGCTTGAATATGAATATATTGAGGAAGAAAAAAATTCTTCTCCTATTCATATTCGCAAATTGACCCCTATTCAGATGCCGCATATTGACATAGAGGAATTGAAGCGAGGAAGAAAAGCATTCACAAAAGAAGAATGGATGAATATTCTTCTCCGTTCAATCGGCATGGAACCTGACGAACTTTCCTACCGGGAGAAATGGCTGCTTTTAGCAAGAATGCTTCCGCTGGTCGAAAACAACTTCAACCTCTGTGAGTTGGGTCCCCGAAGCACAGGTAAATCTCATATTTATAAGGAAATATCCCCAAACAGTATTCTCGTTTCGGGCGGACAGACAACTGTTGCAAACTTATTTTACAATATGAGCAGGAAAACTGTCGGCTTAGTGGGATTATGGGACTGCGTTGCTTTTGATGAAGTCGCCGGTATTCGCTTTAAGGATAAAGACGGCATTCAGATTATGAAGGACTATATGGCTTCCGGTTCGTTTGCAAGAGGCAAAGAAGAAAAGGCGGCATCGGCTTCAATGGTGTTTGTTGGTAACATCAATCAGAGTGTAGACGTTTTATTAAAGACCTCAAGCCTTTTCGACCCGTTTCCGCCTGAAATGGGAACAGATACTGCATTTCTTGACCGCATACATTGCTATATTCCCGGTTGGGAGATTCCGAAATTCAGACCGGAGCATTTTACCAATGACTATGGATTTATTACCGACTATCTTGCAGAGTTCATCCGTGAGCTGAGAAAAGAACAATGCGGAGACGCCATTGATAAATACTTCAGGCTCGGAAAGAACCTCAATCAAAGAGATACTATTGCTGTGAGGAAGATAGTCGGCGGTTTTGTAAAGCTTCTCTACCCTGACGGAAAATATTCAAAAGAAGAGCTGGAAGAAATCCTGCAATTTGCCCTTGAAATGCGCCGCAGAGTAAAAGAACAGTTGAAGAAGCTTGGTGGTATGGAGTTTTATGACGTAAATTTCTCATACATAGATAATGAAACCTTTGAGGAGCATTATGTGGCTGTTCCGGAGCAGGGCGGTGGAAAGCTCATTCCCGAAGGAATGTGCAATCCTGGACAGATTTATACTGTTTCTCGTAGCAAGAGCGGTATGCTTGGCGTGTTTCGTCTGGAAAGCCAGATGCTGCCTGGTAACGGAAAATTTGAAAAAACAGGTATCGGCAGTGACCGAGACGCAAAGGAATCTACAAACACAGCTTTTAATTTTCTGAAGGCAAACAGCAACCGAATCAGCGGTGCAATAAGCACCACAACAAAAGACTACATAATAAACTATCAGGATTTGCAGGGTATTGGAATGACCGGCAAGCTGGCACTTCCGACATTGATTGCTATTTGCTCCATTGCACTCGGAAAGCCGACACTCAGCAGTCTTGCCGTACTTGGAGAAATCAGTATCAGCGGTACGATGATGAAGGTTGACGAATTAGCAAACTCTCTGCAGGTATGCTTAGACAGCGGTGCAAAAAGAGTTCTGCTCCCTATTACATCGGCAGCAGAGCTTGCTACCGTACCGGCAGACCTGATTGGCAGTTTTAATTTGATATTCTACGGCAGTGCCGAAGATGCAGTATTTAAGGCGCTTGGCGTAGAGTAAGGAGATGTTAAATAATGGTTGACGAGGAAAAAAGAATATGGGGTATCCATACGAAAGATGACAATCTGTTTTTGCACCATAATGTGATTGCTATTGGTTGGAAGGAGATGGGCGACCTCAGCCAAATCAATGCCGACCGCAATGCATTTAAAGAAAAGTATACAGAAGTTTATCCTGATGCCAAGAAAAGAAGCATAGCAACCAGTGCAGGTATACTGTATCGATTTGCAAATGAAGTCGAGATTGGAGATTTTGTAGTATATCCCTCAAAGACTGACCGCCAAATAAATATCGGAGTAATTGAAAGTGGTTATGAGTATAATCCGTCTGCCGCCGAATATGTTCAGCAACATAAGGTCAAATGGCTAAAACACCTACCGAGAACATATTTCTCACAGGGGGCATTGTATGAAATCGGCTCAGCAATGTCTTTCTTTAGCATCAAGAATTACTCAGAAGAGTATAAGGATGCAATCGGAAAAGGTTTCAAGAAAAATGCCATTAGCATTGACCCCGAAGAAGATGAAAGCGTAGGTGCTGTTGCGGATGAAATCGTAGAATCCACAAAGGATTTTATACTAAAAGAACTCAGCAAAAACCTGAAAGGATATGACCTTGAAGAATTTGTTGCAGACCTTTTGAGGGCAATGGGATATCGTACAATTGTTTCTGCTCATGGTGGAGACAGTGGCATTGATATTAAAGCTTATAAAGATGAACTTCCCCCTCGTATTCTGGTACAGGTCAAGAGTCAGGATAGTGACATAAAAGAATCTACAATCCAATCTTTGAAAGGTGCTATGCGAGAGGGCGATTATGGTCTGTTTGTTACACTTTCAAACTACACGAAAAACGCACAGAAGTATCTGGATAACACACCAATCATACGTGGTATCAACGGAACGGAACTTGTAGATTTGATTTTGAAGTACTATGAAGACTTGAGCGAAAAGTACAAAAAAATGATTCCGTTGAAGATGGTGTATATTCCGGTGGCAAAGGAAGATGAGAAATAATCATACTTTTTAATTTCGCCACTACTTATTTATCAAGGAGAGTTACTATTATGTCGCAAACAGTAGATGTAAATTTCACGCTTGACGAAGATGTAAAAAAGCAACCGAAAGCTGTATGTTTGAAATCGGAGCTTACCTCAAATGACGCTTTCAATGCTCCTGCCAAAAAAGTTTGCAAGGAAAAGCGCATACCGTTTGATGTTTCAACAGACCCTTTCTATTCTAAAAGCAATTTGGAGCACCTGCAAACAATCATAAGTGATATTAACAGCGGAAAAGCAAATTTTTCCGAGCATAAATTGATTGAAGAATGACCAAGATATATTAATAACAATGACAAAACAGCACTTCGGTTTGAATCCCAAAGTGCTGTTATTTTTATTCCCTATTCTCGCTTTCCTCTTCCGCTTTCCTAATTACCAGCTTTGTTTTCTCAACAGGATACGGCACACTCAAACGCAAATATTGTCCGATTGAAACAACCCTGCCTTTCATTTCCCTCTCGTTTTCTCCGACAGACACTATAACCGTATCGCCAATCTGTATTGTACTGTCTTCTGTTCTGAATGAGTACGGGCATGATGAAAACGGCAAAAGTACGCCGCAGTATGTATAAACCGTTTTGTCGCTTTCATACTCCTTGATTTTTTCCTGTTCATTCAAAATTTCGTCCGTTTCCTGCTGACAAGAGTCATTATTTTCAGCGTTCAGAGCGTCAAGATATTCCTGCTCCGTGTCAAAATCAACAGGGTCTAAACCCGTACTCCTCACCGCTCGGAACAGCTTTCCGCCATGCATTTTTTCGTGTATATGCGTACTGCTCGCACTCTGCTTCAACAAAGTCGATATATACGGCAATGTCCTTTTCCCATTGTGCGATTTTACTCTCTGCCTTTCCGAGCGGAATTGCCTTGACAAGCGGCAGAAGCTTATCCCTGAAATACTCGACAGATTCAAGCTCTTCGTAGTTCTTGCACAAGCGGATAACCTCATCGGTAAAGGCGATAATCTTTTTTCGGTTACCGCCGAGGTTTTCAAGGCCGACTCTGAAAAGATATTCTGCCGTTCCTAACAATCCCTCTTTAATCGCTTCGATAATCAGTTCGGGTAAGCTGTCAGCCTGTGCACCGTCTGCCGTCATTACAGTCTGACAAAAGCTGTCGTTATCGCTCATATAGTGCACCAGCTCTGTTATGTAATCATCGGGAAAGCTGTAAAGCTCATCAAGCACCTCTGCGCTTAAATCATTTCCGCAACGGTCGTCATACTCTGCATAGGGCAAAAACCGCTCCAGACACCAAGACCACACTTCAAATGAAAGCGGCACGTCACGCTTCGCTATTTTGCAAAGAACCTCATAAAACTCAAGCTTTCGTGTTTCATCTTCATCGGGCAGAGAACAAGGAACGCTGAAATTATCCTTTATTGCCTGTGCATACAAAAATTCTCCGTCGTGTGACAAATAATCAGCCGCGGGAATTGTATCGGCATTATCAATGATAAACCGACAACGTGCCTTCAAATCCTTTTCGTAGTCGCTGTCACTGTAAAAGACAAGCTCGTTTGCCAAGGTGTACGCTGCATTGTAACGGCGTTTGTTCGGATAATCTTCTTCCCTGATTTTATCAAGCTTATCAAGAGCAGGACACTCTACGGAAAAATCAATCGTAATTTCTGCATTGCTTATTCTTTCACGCTCCTCCGCAAGGGCTTCTTCGTATTCTTCCTCGGTTTCAAAATCATCAGGCTCAATGCCGTATTCCGCACCGTCCTCACAAGTATCACGCCAAGCGGTTCTTTCCTCCAATGCGTCCCGATACTCATCCTCGGTTTCATAATCTTCGGGGTCAACTCCCGTATCCAAAACGCTTTCACAGCTGTCACGCCAGCCGTATTTCGCCTCATCAAGAGCGTCCACATATTCTTCCTCGGTTTCGTAATCCTCGGGATAAACACCGTACGCCGTACCGTCCTCGCAGAAAATCCGCCACTCATACTTATCCGAATTGTCGGTATCATCAAACAAGTCAGAGTCAAAGTCGCTGTCAGAATCGTCCTCTTCTTTGGTACATTCCTCAAATATTTTGAAAGCAAGAAATTCTTCGTCCCAGGTCGTCTTTCCGTCACCGTTAAAATCAAACAATCCGCCAAACAAGCCTTTATCGTTTTTATCAAACAGTCCCATACTGCACCTCCTTTCAAGATAAATAGCTCTTCAAAATTTAGCCCCCGCTTCTATATAAAGCTGCTTGTAGTATTTTTCAAATTCTTCATCTGCTTCTTTTGTCCCAATAGGCGAAAGAGCCTCTACCAAAGAAGCGTCAACATCATATAAATGCAGTTTTCCCTTATAAGGAAACGGTTTTATCAGTCTTGCATTTTTAAGCAACCACGCATAACCTGCCGGGTTGGGAACGCTGTCCATCATTGCACTGTTTAAATGCTTTCTTGTGAACGGGACAACATCAACAAGCTCTACCATGCAAAGCGCATAACCACTGATACATCCTTTCAGTTTTCGGGAACTTGCACAAATCAGTAAATCTCCTCGATAGTCTGTTTTCCAAGAACGCCACTCAACAGTTTTTAATCCTTCAAATATCAGAGAAGCAAATTCGGGCATTATAGAAAGTGCCTTTACTGATTTTTTTACTTGTGTTTCTGGGGTTGAGACATTATCAGTCAAAACCTCTGTTATTTTTGGTTTTGATTTAACTGATTTATCATTATTTGCAGAACTTAAATATTCAATTTTCTGTTTAAGTTGTTTTACTTGACTTACGAGCTCAAACTTCTTCTTCGGTTGTTTTTCTGCACGTGCTTTCTTTTCAAGCCGTGCAATTTCTTTTTCAAGCTTTTGCCTTTTTTCATTAATTGCAATCTGCTCGTCAAGCGTGTTGCCCTGCTCAATTTCAAAGCCGCCGACCTCGGCGACGATATTATCCCATACTCTGTCGAGGTTAAGTCCTTTAAGCTCTATTCTGCAATCAGCAGTCGGTTTCCAGTCGGTTTGCATAAGTTTTGTACGATAAACGGCAAGCCTGCTTTCTCCGTTGTGTTCAAGTATGAAAAGAATATTCTGAGAAATCAGCTTTGACAAAGTTATAATATTCTTTTTGTCAAAATCTTTCTTTTTTAGAGTGACGTGCATTACAAAGAAACTGCTTACCTCTTCGCCGACAGGAATGTTCAGACTGTTTGCCGATACTTCATTTACAATTGTTACACGAGAAATATCGGCGTCAATTTTGTCTTTTGCAGCATTGTCCATACGGAACTTTGCGTAAATAGTTGTTTTATGAAGAGGCTTTCGTATTTCAGTCGTTTTTGGAAGTCCAAGCATATATATATTTATCCTTTCTCGGCTTTTGAAATATCAGACAAAACCCGTTTGAATGCAGATTTAGGGACGGTTAGGTGCTTGTTAAGTATAGCATCCGGATACTGAAACAGTTTTGTTTCATCACCAAATTGTACCGAAATAATCATCTGCTCTTCATTGTAACCTACATATTTGCCTTTTCCTAATCTTTCGCTGAACATTGAACAATTAATAGGTAAAGTACATTTTATCTTCTTAATTTTATGACTATTATTCACTTTTGTTTCTTTAAGGCTCGTTTCATTTTCTCGTTTTCTTACAGGACAACTGCTTGCGATAAAACACTTATTCAGATATTGCATACTTTTTTTATTTTGACACATTCTGTCAGTAGTTAAATAAATACAATCTGCTGCTTTTTCCTTTTTCTTATTTACATTATGAAATTCATTATGCCAACAAAATCCTGAAAATCTTCCTTTATCACTCATTAAATCACATCCTTAAAGAATAAATTAATCTATTCTCTGACTACAAGAAAGCAGATTAATTCAAAATCGTCAAGTCCTTTGATTTCGTTATCAAAAAAACTAATCTGTCCTCCGCCTAAAAAGCTGTCTATGTCGTTTTCTTCTTTAACCTCAATGATTGAGGCAATTGCCTCGCCGAGCAATTCAGAAAACTCCGACATATCCCTGCCGTCACGTGTATCTTTGTTGAATTGCGTGTACAACTGCGGTATCGGCTCTGTTTTGCCCTTGCAAAGCAGGCGCATTTTGTCAAGCATATTTTTTGGCGAAAGGTGGTCGCATATTACCTCTCCGTCATTGCCGATATATACCATATAAAACGGATGCAGTCTGTTCTGATTGTCAATGTTTACGTTGCCGTTTATGTTTTTCAAAACAAAGATTACTCCCTGCGGGGCGTCCTCACTTGCCTGTGCAACGGAATGTAATCCGTAGGGCGTTTTGTCAAGGTCGGGGTGTTGCTTTATGTATTCAAGCAAATCAAGTCTGAACTCGTTAAGCCCTAAATCCATAATTGAAATACCTGTAGTCATATCTTCAATATCTACAACTTCGTTTTTTAATTTTTCGAGCTGTGCTTTTCGGTATTCAAGGTCGGTTTTTTCATCTTCGCTCAAAATATTGTCGTCGCCCGTTGCGGTCATATCAACGATTTTCATTTTTGTTTCAACCTTTGCTTTAAGGTTGATGTACTCGTCAAGCGTAACGTCAGGCCAGAAATTCACAAGCTGAATATACTTGTTTTTACTGCCGATACGGTCAATTCGTCCGAAACGCTGAATAATGCGGACGGGATTCCAGTGAATGTCGTAGTTAATCAGATAGTCGCAGTCCTGCAAATTCTGTCCTTCTGAAATACAGTCGGTTGCAATGAGAATGTCAATGTCACATCTCGGTATGCTTTCAAACAAATCTCTGTCTTTTGAAACAGGAGAAAAGCAGGTCAGAACGGTGTTCAAATCTTTATTCTTCAGCGGTGCTGTTGTTTTGCCGTCAACCGAGCCTGTTATCATTGCCGTATTAATTCCGAAATTGCTTTTAGCATAACCGCTGACATTTTCATATAGATACTCGGCTGTGTCGGCAAATGCAGTGAAAATAATAATCTTTTTATTGCCTGTGTTGATAGGGTGTTCAATCTTATTTCGGATTACCTCAAGCAGTTTCTGAAGCTTGCTGTCGTGTTCGGACGTAATGTCTGCAATCATATACGACAACAGCTCGAGGACTTCTCTGTCCTTTTCAAGACTGTCACGCCACGATTTGTAGTCCATATCGGCAAGGTCGATTTTCACCTTTTTGCCGAAAGGGAAAAGCTCGTCATTGTTAAGGTCGTCGCTGTCGAACTCGTCCATATCCGATATATCCGTCATATCAAGCTTCAGACTTGAATGTTTGTCATATTTATCAATCGTTTCAATTGTGGTTTCAATCAACTGCTTTATTCTTAAAATTGTCAGATTGAATGCATAAACGGAGCTTTCCATTCGTTTCATCAGATTTATTGCGGTAAGTCTGCGTATACCCTGCTCACGGTTTGCCTGAGTAAAGCCGACATTGACCTTATTGTCCTCATACAGTTTTGCGTATTTTTCAATCTTGCTTGCAAGAATGTAATGAGTGGGCGTGTATATTGAGAGAGTAAGGAGCATAAGCTGTTCAAAAATTTCGTTGTAGTTTATCGCAGATTCCAAATCGGTAAGCTTTGGCGACAATGAAATCGGCTTCAGCCTTTCGGGAAATGTTCCAATTTCACTTGTGTCGTAATATTTTTGAATATGCTTTCGTGAACGTGCAATCGTTACGCTGTCCAGAACCTCAAAAAAATCAAAATCAAGCATTTTTAAAAGGCTTTCCGTAGTCCTCTCACACGGCGCCCATTTGCTCCACGTGTTAAACGCACGCTGTGCATTTTTGAAAATTTCATTTATTGAGCGGTTTGTGTTCAGCTTGCTGTCAATGAAATCCGTGTTGCCCTCATATGCAAGCGCAAGCTGATTTTTCAAATCATTGAAGCGGTTGTTTACGGGAGTTGCCGAAAGCATTAGTACTTTCGTTTTTACGCCCTTGCGGATAACCTTGTTAAGCAGCTTTAAATATCTGTTTTCCTTTTCGTTGTCTTCTCCCGACAGTTTGCCTCCGTTGCGGAAGTTGTGGGACTCGTCAATGACAACAAGGTCATAGTTGCCCCAGTTCAGACGGTCTAAATCAAGTCCGTTTGATGTGCCGTGAGTACGGTTGAGGTCTGTGTGATACAGAACGTCATATCGCAGTCGGTCAACTGCAACAGGGTTGTTTACGTAATTGTCCTTGTATGTTTTCCAGTTGTTCCCTAACTTTTTGGGGCAAAGCACAAGTACGGATTTGTTCCTGTTTTCGTAATACTTAATAACAGCAAGTGCCGTATAGGTCTTGCCGAGTCCGACGCTGTCTGCAAGAATACAGCCGTTGTATTTTTCAAGCTTATTTATAATCGCAAGTGCGGCGTCCTTCTGAAAATTATAAAGCATATTCCAGATTTTACTTTCCTTAAATCCTGTCGCTTCATTCGGCAGAACGTCCTCGGAAATATCTTCGAGAAATTCATTGAATATGTTGTATAAAGTCACAAAGTAAATGAAATCGGGAGAATTTTCATTGTATGCGGCGGTTATGTTGTCAATAACCTCGTCTGTAACATCCTGCAATTTATCGGAGTCGTTCCACAGATTGTCAAAGAGCTCAAGATATGCATTTGAAATCGGCGCTTCGTTTTTTTGAATCATACTGTAGGCGTTATTTCCTCGCTCGCAACCGAGGTCAACTGTAGTAAAGCCGTTTATGGGCATATAACTTTTGTTATCAAGGTGGATAAAGCCCATCATATTTTCATCAGTCACATTCGACTTGAACGTTACCTTGCGCTTAATCCACTGGGCACATTCTTTTGCAATTGACTTTTGAGTAAGCTCATTACGCAGCTTTATTTCAAATTCCGTTCCGTAAAGACTGCGTTCACGGTTGAGTCGGGGAATGTAAAATTCCCGCTTTTCTTTTTTCGCTTTTTCAGTTGTGAAGGTCGGAGAGGTGAATATAAAACGCAGCTCGTCAAGGTTAGTGAGTTCCTTCTTCAGCTCCTGAAATGCGTAAATTGAAAAGCAGGACGCCGCAACAGAAAGCTTGCTGTCTTTTTTTATTTCCTGCTTTAAATCTTCTTTTAAGGTTTTTGTGATATTGTTTATAAGCTCCATGACCATTCCCCGATAAGATTAAAAATCCGCCGTACGGTTTATCTGTGAATTTCTGTGCAATAATTTGCCGAACGATGTCTATAATTGTATATATTTTATCACAACCTGCTTTTATATGCAATAAAATTCATATAATTTGTCAAACTGCTTTTCATTAATATTATCCCTCAACAACTGTGTCAAATAAAGGACAATGCAATATTTAATATGTATTTTTTACAAATTCAACTATATATCATAACTGATTTTATTTCAAATTGCTTTTGTGAAATAAAAAAGACGGCAAGCAATAACGCTTTCCGTCCGGTTTGATGTATATAACAAAAGGCAGAGTTTTTACGCTCTGCCTTTGATATATTTATTTAATTGTATTTGATTATATTAATAATACTCTGTTTCACCGCAAGATGAACATTTGCGACCTATTGTTTGATTTTCATAGTGTGATTGTTCGGGTACATTTACGGTTTTTGTGCCTGTTTTGACCTTGATTTTTTCAGCTCGGTAACTTCCATCTTCTCCATTGAGTGCGTGGTTTTTAGAATGTTCATAAGCAATTCCTGTAATATCAGCACCACAATCGTTGCAAATAGTTCTCACTTTGTTCTCATACACATCTTCTTCGTAGCTGTATGCTTCTTGATCTACGACCTTGACCTGCTTTATTATATTAACCCAAGTGTGAGTATGTGTTTCAACCTTTGAACTTTCCGCCTTAATTGATGAACCGGAAGAATTTGAATTCGGCTTGCTTGAAGATGAACCGGAAGAGCTTGTTTTACTTGACGAAGAACTTGATGATTTGCTTGAAGTAGAGCTGCTCTTTGATGAACTGCTGCTTGTTTTACTTGGAGAACTGCTCTTACTTGAGCTTGAACCTGTTGCAGAACTCTTACTCGAAGTTGAATTGCTCTTGCTTGAGGTTGAAGTATTGATTTTATTGTTGTTTTCATTTGCAGTTGATACTTCTGAAACATTAACGGTCACGGTTTTACCTTCCTCGGTCTTAACCTCAACCTTACCGTCCTTGACTTCAACCTTTTTGCCGTTCTTATCAGTGATGTTGCCCTTATCATCAACTTTCAAGCCTGCATCAACGATTGCTTTATCAGTTGCACTTAATGTTGCCTCTGTTGCTGCAGTGGAAGAAGTATCTGATACCTCGTGTGTTTCGGAAAAGCTTGTTGTTGCTTCATCAGCCGTTGCTGTCTTATTCTCACAACCACAGCCTGCAAGCATTGAAGTTGATATAACCAGAGCTGATATAATACCAGCCAATAATCTTTTTTTCATACAATGACCTCCTTTTCAAGTCGTGTATATTGACATT
>JBJFHX010000164.1:0-8884 GCA_051893995.1 Ruminococcus sp. | reverse complement strand
CGTGTGGATTGACGCACTTTCAAACTATATCTCCGCACTCGGCTATCAGAACGAATCCTTTGACGAGTTCGACAAATACTGGCCTGCCGACGTGCATATGGTTGCAAAGGACATTATGCGTTTCCACGCAATAATCTGGCCTGCAATGCTTATGGCTCTTGATTTGCCTTTGCCAAAGCACCTTGCCGTTCACGGCTGGATTACCTTTAACGGTCAGAAGATGTCGAAGTCGCTCGGCAACGTTGTTGACCCGTTCATTCTCGGCGAGCGTTACGGTGCAGACGCTATCCGCTACCACATTATGCGTGAAATGGCGCTCGGCGCAGACAGCTCGTTCTCGAACGAAATTATGATTAACCGCATCAACTCTGACCTTGCAAACGGACTGGGCAACCTCGTTTCACGCACAGTTGCAATGGTTGAAAAATACTTCGGCGGAACACTTCCCACAGAACGTGAAAGCGGTGAATTTGACGATGATTTAATCGAAACCGCAACGGCTCTGAGGGCAAAGGTTGACGCATTTATGGACGAAACTCAGCTTAACAACGCTCTTGCAGAGATTTTCAAGGTCGTATCACGTGCGAACAAGTACATTGATGAAACTGCACCCTGGGTTATCGCAAAGGACGAAGCAAAGCGTGCAAGACTTGCAACAGTGCTTTACAACCTGCTTGAAACAATCAGAATTGTCGCAACTCTGCTCTCTGCGTTTATGCCTACGACAATGCCTAAGGCGCTCGAGCAGATTGGTGCGTGTGAGAAGTGCGCAACGTATGAAAATGCCGACAAATTCGGTGTTCTGCCCCTTGACGTAACCGTTAAGAAGGGCGAGGCTCTCTTCCCGAGAATCGACGTTGACAAGGAGATTGAGGAGCTTAACTCAATCATCAAGAACAATTCGGGTGAGGACGAGGAAACTAAAAAGCTCAGAGAAGAACTTGAGGGAATTGCGCAGATTGGCATTGACGACTTCTGCAAGGTTGACTTGCGTGTGGCTGAAATCAAGGCCTGCGAGCCGATTAAAAAGGCTAAAAAGCTGCTTAAACTGACTGTTTTTGACGGCGTAAAGGAGAGGACTGTCGCAAGCGGAATTGCAAAGTACTACAAGCCCGAGGAGCTTGTGGGAAAGAAGATTATTCTTGTTTCGAATCTTGCGCCTGCAAAGCTCTGCGGCGTTGAAAGCTGCGGAATGATTCTTGCGGCAACGTGCGGCGAGGACGTAAAGGTTATCTTCGTTGACGATATGCCCGCAGGAGCAAAAATAAGCTAAGCCTAAAGATATTATAAAAAACAGGTCGGAGCATCGCACTAAAGCGGTGCCCGACCTTTTTAATTCGGAATTAATGTTCGTTTCGCTTATGAGTTATATTTATCAATTTAATGTAGGGAACAGTCTTGACTGTTCCGCAAGGTTACAGCTAACCTATGGGTAAACGGAACGGTCAAGACCGTTCCCTACATTGTTGTTTGTTACATAAAGTTAATAAAATTAATAGAGTTAGATAATCACTGCGGACACGGAGTGATTGTCCCTACGGAAGAACGGCAGTTATTAAATATTAATATTTATAAATTACACCGACTATTCTTCCACCTTATCAAGATGATAAACATTGCCTGTTTCTTGGTCGGTCAGAATTACCTGCTTTTTCTTGTCTTCAAATTTGTAATTGAATTTTGCATAGATTTCGTTATCAGCATCATAAAATCCTCTGTTTGGATCAACATCCTCTTCCTGATACTCCAAAAACACTATCGTGCCATCATATCCTGTTTGATGTAACGCTTTATATACTTCTCTGTCAACTTCTATCTCATCCCAAGTTTTTGTATGATCAACTATACCATAAATATATTTAATATAAGGGGTTTTGCAAATATAAGTTCCCTCCTCAATTTTATCCGCCATCGTGCAGGATGATAAAATACATACCGACAAAATTGAAACTGCACACAACAATATTGAAATTAATTTTTTCACAGCAAGTCCTCCTTCTAAAATATAATTCTTTGAACTATCTGTTCTATTACAATTATATTTTAACGCTAAAAATTATGAATTGCAATATTTATTTATTTCATTCCAAAATTTCGTTGTTTCAAACAAATAGAACTTTGCCTAATTGGTAAAATTGCCTTTACAAACCTTGCTGTTGCATACAATTCAAAAAAGGTCAAGCTTTACCTCAAAAAATGTTGCTTGACCTTTTAATTATAATTGACAAAAAACGTAAGGTTGATATAATGTATATCGTAAAGGAACGGCGGCGGCTGTTTCAGCTCCCTTGCGAAAGGGGGTGTAAATTTTATGGATTACATAGCAATAATAGTTATCTTCACTTTTTTCATAGTGATTACCATAAAAAAGAAATAACCGCCCTGTATTCGCACTACAGAGCGGTTAAATAATAAAATTTAATCATCTGGCGGAACAGCTCAAACCGTTCCTTTACATTGTTATTATATCATAATCACGATTTGCTGTCAATATTACTTTCAGTTGTTTTTATTTGACAAAAAATGCAAAGTTGATATAATGTATATCGTAAAGGAACGGCGGCGGCTGTTTCAGCTCCCTTGCGAAAGGGGGTGTAAATTTTATGGATTACATAGCAATAATAGTTATCTTCACTTTTTTCATAGTGATTACCATAAAAAAGAAATAACCGCCCTGTATTCGCACTACAGAGCGGTTAAATAATAAAATTTAATCATCTGGCGGAACAGCTCAAACCGTTCCTTTACATTGTTATTATATCATAATCACGATTTGCTGTCAATATTACTTATATTTATTTAAACAAAACCGCTCGGAAACACCGAACGGTTTAATTTTTTATGCTCTTTTTAAAATGTATCTTACGGCAAAGCGTTTTACCTGTCTTTCCTTGAGCCACAGGTACGCCGCCGAGGACAGCGCAATCGGTACAAAGCAGAACCACACGCTCATTGTGCCGAGGAACACGCTTGAAACACACGCAAGCGCAACGCCCGAATGGAAGCCGAGGAGCGTGAGCCAGTAAAACCTTGCCTGCTCGCCCTGCTTTTTATCCCTGTCGATAATGTATCTTGTCAGCGACATTACGGCAATACGCAGGTTGTTCGTTGAAAAAATCGTTGAGCTGACGTAGCCTGCCGCCGTTCTGTAGGCGTTCCACTGAATCGGCATTACAAAAAGTATGGGCAGAACTGCGATATAGTGATTTGCAATATCCGGAAACAAGCCGATAATCACTACGGCACAGCTCGTCATAATAAGACTGATAAATCTTAAATCGTGCTTAATGAATTTTTCTGCAATTACGCAGAACACGTTGCCCGAAATGTATGTAGCAAGCGCAAGCACAAGAAAAGCTATTCCCGAAAAATCTGCGCTGAAAATC
This sequence comes from Ruminococcus sp., assembly GCA_051893995.1. Lineage (GTDB taxonomy): Bacteria > Bacillota > Clostridia > Oscillospirales > Acutalibacteraceae > Ruminococcoides. The sequence continues at coordinate 5,498 of JBJFHX010000164.1, read as the reverse complement.
TTGCATACAATGTGAATTAAATTAGCCGTCTGAGCGTTTCCGAAAAAGTCGCAGTGATTGAAAATTGCGTAACCGCCCAGAAATCCGCCGACTGTGCTTACGGCGTAATTAAGCAGCTTTTGCCTTGAAGCTTTTTCGTTCATCAAATTACTTCCTTAATCTTTTTCGAACTTTATTATATCACATTTTTCGACTTAATCAAGGGAAAATATGCAAGGAATATCCGCAAAAAAAGCCCGAAATTCAGTCAAACTGCAACTTCGGGCTTTATAACTTTCAATTTTATTCGTTTGCGGATTCCTGAGTTTCTTCTGTTTCTTCCTCAGCTTTTTCAGTTTCGGCAGATTCAGAACCAACTTCATCTATCCACGATTCATCTTCAGCGGGCTCAGCAGATTCATCTGTTTCATCTGTTTCAGCAGTTTCAAGTATATCAGCTTCGATTCCGCCCTCGAGAACCTGATTTTCTTCAACAACGTCAGAGCCTTCAATCTCATATCCGCTGAGGAATGTATACGGAACACCGTAGCCGAGTGCAACGCAGGCAAGCGTTACAATCACGTTGAGTCCGCCGTTCTTTGCCGCAAAAATGTCGTGCAAAGGAAGTCCGGGTGCGATAGCGGCAATGATTATATACAGTGACGGAATTACAAGAATAATCAGCGTTACGAGTGAAAAACGCTTGATAGCCTTGCCGTCGCCCACTCTTGTTGCGTAGAAAAGCAGAAGTCCGAAAACAACATAGAGTGCGATTGAAACGATTGAGCCTACAGTAGCGTCAAGAGTGCTTGTAAACTGCGTAAAGAAATGTGCGCATACGATAAATGCAATGATGAGGAATGCCGAGAAAAACAGATTGATTGTTTCTCTTTTATCAGGTTTTTTCAATTTAATAACCTCCGAACATAATTTTTATCTATTCTATCAAACAAATGTGACGGTTTTGTGAAAATTGTAGGAGTATTTTGTTAATTAGTCTGATTATCCCTTTAATTCAGATTTCAATTTAGGCTTATTATAGGAGGAAAACGATAATTTAGCAAATTAACAATTAACAATGTACAATTAACAATTATGGTCGAGTGGATAGGTCGCAATAATTCAAAAGTTTAATGCCCGAATTAATTTATATGCGGCGTTGCCGCAGGTGTGGATTTTTGAATTTTTAACTAATGTAGGGAACGGTCTTGACTGTTCCGATTACCTATTAGTTAGCTGTAATCCCACGGAACAGTCAAGACTGTTCCCTACACTAAAAAACTAAACGTCATCAATATATGAAAATTAGTTCTGTAAACAAACCTTTCCTGACAACACGCACTATTACAAATCTGGAGCGTAGCGACCCTCAATTGTTAATTTTTAATTGTTAATTGCTAATTAAAATATGGTTTAGCTTGCTCAAGGGGATAACCCTATTAATTACCACTGAATCAAATCACTTGCACTTCAATGCAAAACACGCCCAGCCGTTTTCGATATGCTCTTCGATAATGTCAAAATGTTTACTTACCGACTGCTTGACTTCTTCGGCTCTGGTGTCGATAATTCCGCTTGTGATATAAACTGCGCCGTCCTTCATAAAATCACGCACACCCTCGGACAAAAACATAATAGCGTCTGCAACGATATTTGCAAGCACAATGTCGTATTTGCCCTCAACCTTGTCGGTAAAGCTTCCGCAGATTGCTGTGTAACGGTCGGAAACGCCGTTGATTCCGGCATTCTCGGCGGCAGTTCTCACTGCGGTTTCGTCAATGTCAACACCGACAGCACTCTCTGCGCCGAGCAGGAGCGTTGCAATTGAGAGTATTCCGCTGCCGCAGCCGACGTCAAGCACCTTGTCGCCCTTTTTCATATACTTCTCGCACATTTCAAGGCAAAGGCGGGTTGTTTCGTGACCGCCCGTACCGAACGCAAGACCGGGGTCGATATTGAGAACAATTCTTCCGTTTGCGTCGTAGTCGTCACGCCAGCTCGGACGGATTAATAATTTTTCGCCTACCTCAATCGGATTGAAATACTTTTTCCAGTTGTTGCGCCAGTCCTCCTCGGCGCAGTCGAGAAGCTCAATCGTGTGCTCAATGTCCTCTGCGTTGTAGCGTTCGGAGAGGAATGCAACCGCCTCAGCCGGCGAAACGTCAGGCTCAAGGTAGATGTGGACAAAAGCCTGGTTTCTGTCCTTTTTGAGCAAATCCTCGTCAATCAGGTCGATATGAGCGATGTCCTCGACCTCCTGCTCAAGGTTTGTGTAGTCCTCGATGTATATGCCGTAGGGCACGACAACGTTTGCGATGTCGCTTGCTTTGTCAATGTCCTTTGCGTTTACTGCAATTTTTATTTCAGTCCATTTTTCCATAGGTTTATCCTTATAATATAAATGTTATTAGAACGAATTTTATTATGAAAATAACCACACTCAAATGTAGGGAGCGGTCTTGACCGTTCCGAGTCGGTTAAGAGTTGGCTTGTAAATCAGCGGAACGGTCAAGACCGTTCCCTACACTGATTAATATCAAAAGCTGATTTTATATTCATACAATATGTGTAATTTTAGTCTTAACAATGTGCTACGGATACAGAGGAAACGTTTGTGTAAAGCCGTAGGGACACGCACTCCGTGTCCGTGTTGACTATCAAATGCAACCTATTATATCATTATTATAGTGACTAACAAACATTTCCGTAGGGGACGGGTTCCTACACGTCCCATTCACAAAAATTGCAATACAATTTTTGTGTGGACACGGCACGCCGTGTCCCTACGGATATAAAGGAAACGTTTGATGTTATCTATCGGGCAGCCACATAGGACTGCCCCTACAGAATTATATTATATCATTCATTTAATTTATTCCGTAGGGGCGACCCTGTGTGGTCGCCCAAAACGTCACCGATATATCAACTTAAAATCCGGGCAACCGTTTCACCTGAATAACCGATTTTGCCACTCGACCGAATTAATCGTTAAACAGGTCTTTCAGCTTGTCAAAGAAATTCTTTCTCTTGACGTAATTCTTTTCTGTGGTTGTGCCGTCAAGCTGTTTGATAAGCTCCTTCTGCTTTGCTGTGAGGTTTTTGGGGACTTCAATTGTCATTCTGACGTACTGGTCGCCTCTGCCTTTGCCGCCTAAGTGCGGTATTCCCTTACCCTTGAGCTTGAATATGTCGCCCGGCTGTGTGCCCTCGTGGATTGTGTATGTCACCTTACCGTCAAGCGTCGGAACAATAATATCTGCTCCGAGAGCCGCCTGAGCAAAGGTAATCGGAGTATCGCACCACACATCGTCGCCCCTGCGCTCAAAAAGCTGGTGAGGACGGACGTTTACATAAACGTGCAAATCACCCGACGGTCCGTTGTTGTAGCCAGCGTTACCCCTGCCGCCAACGTTTAAAATCTGCTGGTCCTTGATGCCTGCCGGAATTGTAACGTCAACCGACTTGCTCTTGCGCTGTCTGCCCGAGCCGCCGCATTTGCGACAGGGATTGTCTATGATTTTGCCCTTGCCGTGGCAGGCGTCGCAGGTGCGCTGAGTCTGGACAACACCGAACGGAGTTCTCTGATTTATTGTCACCTTACCCGAGCCGCCGCAGGCCGAGCAGGTTTTTGGTGAAGAGCCTGCCTGTGCGCCTGTGCCGTGACATTCGCCGCAGGCTGCAACGCAGTTGTAGCTTACGTTTTTCTTACAGCCCTTTGCCGCCTCTTCAAATGAAATGTAAACAGTAGCTTCAACGTCGCTTCCACGCATAGGAGCGTTTGCGTTGTTTGAACGTCTGCCGCCGAAGCCGCCGAAAAAGCTTGAGAATATGTCGTCTATGTCAATGCCCTGACCAAACGGACTGCCGCCGCCTGCGCCTGCACCGAAGTTGGGGTCAACGCCTGCGTGACCGAACTGGTCGTATCGTGCACGTTTGTCTTTATCTGAAAGAACCTCGTAAGCCTCGTTGACTTCCTTGAACTTTTCCTCACATTCCTTGTCACCCGGATGTAAGTCGGGGTGATATTTTTTGGCACTCTGTCTGTATGCCTTTTTTATTTCATCGTCGCCGGCGCCCTTTGAAACACCAAGCACCTCGTAATAGTCTCTTTTTTCAGCCATAAAATACACTCCCTGATAATCAATTTACAATTATCAATTAATAATTAACAATTAATGCTGTGCATTACTATAATGATTATAAAATTTAAAATTCATCTTTACTGCGGACACCGGGTGTGTGTCCGCACAAAAATTACAATGCAATTTTTGTGAAGGGACGTGTAGGAACCCGTCCCCTACAGAAAGGTTTGTTTGTCAGATAAATGTTGATATAATCGGTTGCGTTTGATAGTCAACACGGACACGGCACGCCGTGTCCCTACGACTGTAATACAAACGTTTCCTCTATAGCCGTAGGGGACGGCTTCCCAGACGTCCCTATGTATAAATTGTGAAACAATTTATACATTATGGCGAACACAGTTCGCCGCTACATTCATTACCTACACCGCAAAGGAGCTGCTATAATTAACAGCTCCTTTGATTACGCTATATTATACTATAATTAGTTGTTATCGTCAACATCCTTGAAATCAGCGTCATAGACATTCGGGTCGCCGCTGTTGTTCGGCTGTGCATTTCCCATATCGGGAGCACCCGGCTGAGGATTGCCCTGAGGAGCTGCCTGCTGATAGAGCTTTGCAGATACGTCATAGAGAGCCTTCTGCAAGTCGTCCTTTGCAGCATTCATCATATCTGCATCATCCTTCGAGATTGCTTCCTTAAGAGCTGAAATCTTTGTGTTGAGGGTGTTCTTGTCGTCGTCAGCAAGCTTGTCGCCGCTCTCGTTTACAAGCTTTTCAGCCTGATAAACCATATTCTCGGCTTCGTTCTTAGCGTCTACTGCTTCACGGCGCTTCTTGTCTTCAGCGGCATACTGCTCTGCTTCCTTAACAGCCTTGTCGATGTCTTCCTTGCTCATATTTGTTGAAGAAGAAATTGTAATCTTCTGCTCCTTGCCTGTGCCGAGGTCCTTTGCGGAAACGTTTACGATACCGTTTGCATCAATATCAAAAGTAACCTCAATCTGCGGAACACCACGCATTGCAGGAGCGATACCTGTAAGAGCGAACAGACCGAGCTGCTTGTTGTCACGTGCAAACTCACGCTCACCCTGAAGAACGTTGATTTCAACCTGCGTCTGATTGTCAGCGGCTGTTGAGAAAATCTGGCTCTTCTTTGTAGGAATTGTTGTGTTTCTGTCGATAATCTTTGTCATTACGCCGCCCATTGTTTCAACGCCGAGTGAAAGGGGAGTAACGTCGAGAAGGAGAAGTCCGTCAACCTCGCCGCCGAGTACGCCTGCCTGAATAGCCGCACCGATTGCAACACATTCGTCGGGGTTGATGCCCTTGAACGGCTCTTTGCCGATAAGCTTCTTAACTGCTTCCTGAACAGCGGGGATTCTTGAAGAACCGCCTACCATAAGAACCTTGTCAATCTGACCAATCTGAAGTC
>JBJFHX010000163.1:0-8963 GCA_051893995.1 Ruminococcus sp. | reverse complement strand
TCCGACTTTTCCACTCGATTTGCCCGTCGAGGCTCTCGACAAATTATGGTTTAGCATATTAAAACAATACGCATATTGAAATAATATCATTCCAAATTTTTAAACTAATTAAAAAATAATATCTGCTCATAATAATTTTAATACTAAAACCTGATTAAAAGCTTTATCAGATTTTTGAGCATATTTTTTGTCAGACGAGTGAGATTCCGCAGAAATGCTGACGCATTTCGAGGACAGCTCACGAAGTCTGACAGTAAATATGCCAAAAAGATATTTTAGTTTTTAATTAGGTTTTAGTATATAGATTCAAAAGGGCAGGTTTTTGTTGTGAGGAATAGGAATTTCAGGCTTACAATGTCGCTTATTATCAACGTCATTATCATAGTTCTTGAAATAATCGGGACTACAATCTGCGCAGGCGGCACAGGGCTTGAAATGTTCAGCTTCTATACTACCGACAGCAATATTTTTGCTTTAACGGTCTGCATTGTTTTTGCATTTTTTACGGCTCGTTCTCTGTTTTCGCCCAAAAAGCCCGATATACCAAAGCCGATAAGAACGCTGAAATATATTTCCGTTTGCTGTCTTAATGTGACCTTTGTTGTGGTTGTTGCAATTTTTGCGCCTGTGTTCGGCGAGGGCGGATATGAATATATGCTTTTTAACGGCGACTTCCTTTACTTTCACTTTTCCTGTCCTCTGCTTTCGCTTATCTCGTTTGTGCTTTTTGAGGGCGGTACAAAATACGACGTCGGCTTATCGTTTGCCGCAACAATTCCCACTCTGATTTACGCTTTTGCCGCCGTAATTCTCAATCTGCTCAACATTATGGAAGGTCCATATCCGTTCTTGTACGTTTATGAACAGCCGCTGCACCTCTCTATTTTGTGGCTTATTCTGTTTATTGATATTGCGTTTTTGTCTGCGTCGCTTATTCAGAAGTTAGGCAGTACAGTTACAGGCATTTCCGAAAAAATAAAATCTGAAAATTGATACAAAATATAAAAATGACTGCAATCAGAAATCACTCCGATTGCAGTCATAATTTTTATTAATTTTCACCTTTAAGAACAACCGTTGTAGCTGTGTGATTTACGGCTTTTAAGTATTTTCCGAAAACGTCCTCGGTTTTAAGCTTAAGGCTTGAGGTGTTCACGCAAGGGTGACATCCGACGTATTCGTCCTTGAGCACGTCTTCGTCGACAAGCAGTTTTACGTGATTTTCCTTGTCGTTCATAAGTCCCATAACGCTTACCGCACCGGGCTTTATGTCGAGGTACTCAAGCATCGCATCGGGTGTTGCAAACGAAAGCCTTGCGCTGTTAATCTGGCTTGAAAGCTCCTTTGTCTTAAACGGCTTATTGCCCGGCATCATTAAAAGATAGAAATCGGTTTTCTGCCTGTTGCAAAGGAAAAGATTTTTGCAGATTACCACATCAAGCACAGCGTCAATTTTGTTGCAAGCCTCCATTGTGTCAGCGTGCTCGTGGTCGGTACGAAAATATTCTATGCCGAGGCTGTCGAGCAAATCGTAAACCCTGACTTCCCTTTCTTCCCTGTTGCTTGTATCTTCGGGACGTCCCTTGTATAACTCCATAAAACAATCCCTCGCTTAATAATACTGATTAAGTGCCTTGTAATAGTCGCTGTCCTCGTTAATTGTGTTGTCACTGTTGAGAACTCCTATTTCCTTTAAAGCGGTGATTGTTTTTGTATAGCTCTTGGGAATAAGATATACTTCCTGTCTGGGAATATCGTATATCGAATAATTTCCGGAGAATAAAGCAGTAAATATATTGCCGATATTCGAGTAATAATCATTACTGCCGGTATTTACCTGAAGCAGGCAGACTGCGTCGGGATAACTCTCCTTGTAGCTGTCAATATCATCGCCGTAATATATGCTGCTCAATGGACTGTAAGAGGAAGACTCTATTGGTGCAAGGACTGCTTCTGTGTTGTTCTTATCCGCCTTGAATTCCTCTCGGAAAGCTTCAAGAACCTTTGCAAAGTCCTCTTTGCTCTTGTCGGTATTTTCAGATGCACAGCCTGCATAGGATTTTTCTTTTACGATTATACTTGAAATATCACTCTGCTTTGCATTCATTGCCGCTGTATATTTTTCGGTGTATGTTTTTGTTTTAACAATATTGCTTGTGTCCAGAGTGAGAGCCGAGAAGGTATCGTAAACAGAAAGCGAATATGTCCTTGTTACTACTCTGCCGTTGTTCATTTTATATGCAAAGCTGTACTGCATTTCGTCCAGTCCGATGTTCATATTATCGACAAACATATCGTACCATACGCTCTGGAATTTTTTATCCGATGAAAAATCCTTGTCAGCAAGAATACTGTTGTGCGAGCTTATGATTGAATTAATGCTTTCTTTATCTGTAAAATCTTCGGCTGAGCTTCTGACAATTTTATTCAGGTCACTGTCGCTTTCTCTGTAGAAATGCTCTGCATCAATAAGTCCTGCACTCTGCACGTCGTCGGATTTCGGAACGAACTCGTTGTAGCCGAAAATATCGTAGTTGCATAAAGCCATAGCCACAACTACAACTACCACTAATCCGCCAAGCGGAATTGAAGTCTTTATAAGCTTTGAAAAGCCCTTATAGAAAATCAGGTGTGTAATTACAAAAGCAGGCACACTGCCGAGGATAAATCCGAATACAAAGCCTAAATATCCGTCTCCAAAAACATTGAGCGAGCCGAAAAGCACACCAAGGAACATTCCGACAAGGAATGCAACCAGTACCTTTACAATGTGGCAGGGCAGGTAATATGCAAACGAAGCCTGAGCACGCTCTGCCTTTCTTCTCTTAACAAGGAAAGCTGAGGCTACAATGCATACAACCGAGAAAATAATCCAGTAAATAATATTGATTCCGTCATAAGCCGCAAGGGGATTCAAAGCGTTCATTATAAAGTGGTCTTTGAAAATACCCGTGTATGTGCCGCAGAAAAATCCGTTGGCTACGCCCTTGATGAACATTGCAGAAAGCGGATAAGCAATACAAACTGCAATAAACATAATTACCGAGTTGATTGTTGTACCGCAGCAAACGGAAATAAGTCCGTAAGCTGAGATACTTGCAAGCGTTCCCATAAGGAGCTTTACGTATATGTCAATCGCTTCATTGACTATCGGTTGACCAAAGCAAGCGGAAATTATGAAAATAATTCCCAAAAAGAACATAGCAGGAATAAGCGTAAAGAGATAAGCCGAGGCTGACTTTGAAACAAACAGCATAATTCTGCTTATCGGGAGCGAACCGTAAAGGTCAGCCTTGCGCTTGTTGTGCAGATAAGAATAAACCTTCACGGTGTAGATTATTGCAAAAATTATCGTCAGAAAATAAATCATCTGCGACGCAATTATCTGGAAAACCTTTACTGCTTCTGCAACCGCATTCGTATCAGGAGCCTCAGCAAGTGAATAAAGCGACTGCGAATATGTATAGGTATCGTACAATATATTATTCTGCGCATAAAAGCCGACTACAAGGCAAAGCGTTAAAATTATTGTTGTGAAAACAGCGGCTAAGATAGCATAAACCGCCATTGTTCCCGAGCAGGACTTTAAATCCCATTTAAAAACGGAGTACGCCTGCTTAAGCTTTTCTTTAAAGGATACTGTTGACGTCATAGCCTGCTTCCCCCATTTCACTTATAAATATTTCTTCCAGAGTGAGCGGCATAGCCGAAACATACGCAGGATTAAGCGCATTGAGCTGCGGCATAAAATCTTCTTCCGTTCCTCTGATTGTTACGTTAAATACGTTGCCGTTCTGCCATACGTTCACAACGTCAATGCCCTCGAAAATGTTAGGCACAAGGGGCATTTCCGAGAACGCAATCTGAACCTTTCTGAAACAAAGCCTTAAGGAGTCGATGTCACGCTCCATAAGCATCTTTCCCTTGTGCATAAGGCAGATACTGTCGCACAAATCTTCAAGCTCACGCAGATTGTGTGAGGCTATGATAACCGTCATATTGTGCTCGGACACCTGTTCAATAAGTATTTTCTTGAGCAGATGACGAACAACAGGGTCAAGTCCGTCGAAAATTTCGTCGAGGAAAAGGTATTTCGGACAGGTTGAAAGCGCAAGAATAAGCGCCGCCTGACGCTGCATACCCTTTGACATATTGATTATTCTTGCGTCACGCTTAATCGGGAAAACCGAGCAGAAGCGGTTGAACTGCTCCTCGTTCCAGTTCGGGTAGAGATTTCTGTAAAGAAATGCGGTGCTGTTAATTGTGCTGTTGTTGTAGAAATACGGGAAGTCGGGAATAAAGTAGCACTCACCCTTTGCCGCAGGATTGTCAAAAAGCTTTTTGCCTCCTACAAGCACTTCACCGCCGTCGGGCTGATATACGCCCGATATAAGTCTTAATAAGGTTGACTTACCGCTGCCGTTACTTCCGACAAGACCGACAACAGATCCGTCACTGATAGTCAGACTCATATTGTCAACAGCAGTAATTTTGTCAAACCTCTTTGTAAGGTTTTTTAACTCAATCAAATTTTTTACCTCCTTTGAAGGAATAAAAATAAGTCATACCTCAAGGCTTTAGCCGCTAATTGTGCGGTGTTGACTTGAAGGTATTTTCAATAATTTCGGTCATTTCCTCCTTGCTCACGCCGAACAGACAAGCATTTTTAGTTGCCTCCTTGAAGTTATCAAGCGCAAGCATCTTCTGGGCGCAGTTTTCCGTCAGCTTGTCAGTAAGAAAGCTGCCTCGTCCGACAGTGGAAAAAATGTACCCCTGACTTTCAAGCTCTCGGTACGCCTTTGCTACAGTATTTGGGTTTATTCCGAGCTGTGAGGCAAGAATTCTTACAGGCGGAAGCTTGTCACCCGACTTGAATACTCCTGCCGAGGCTAACTTTATTATGTTCGTACAGAGCTGCTCGTAAATCGGTACTCTTGACGCAAAATCAATCTGAAACATAATTAACCCCCTTTATATATTGTATTAATAGTTTTAGTACACTTTTATAATAATACAAAATCACCGCAGTGTCAACTGTTTTTTAGTGTGTTTTGTAAAAATGGTTTTATTTATTAGACACAGCTTTTAAAAGCACGTACCGACTGAAATATTTTGGAAAAATACTTGAAAAAACCGACAAATAGTGTTATCATTAGAAAAGATAACGCGTTGACGGAGAAAGTAACATTCAATGCGTACCGCCAAAGAGAATATGCGCCTTGGCTGAAAGCGCATTGCGGTGCCTGTAATGTGAAGTTCGCTCCCGAGCGGTGAGGCTGAATTTTAGTAGGCTTCAACGGCTGACACCGTTATATGTCAAGGAAGTGTTTGCTTCTAATTGATGCAAAAATCAGGGTGGTACCGCGGATTATTTCGTCCCTGCGTAGTTTTACGCAGGGGCTTTCTATTTATCTTTAAAGTATGCGAAACCATAAATTTATATTAGTTTGGAGTGTGGAGAGTGGAGTGTGGAGTTTTGGGTCGCTACGCTCCGTATTTATAATAATGCGTGTTGTTTGGATAAATTTGTTTGCTGAATTTATGTTGATATATCGGTAACATTTATTTATTAAGTGTAGGGAACAGTCTTGACTGTTCCGCAAAGTTACAGCTGACCTATGGGTAATCGGAACGGTCAAGACCGTTCCCTACATTAGTTAAAAATACAAAAATCCACACCTGCGGCAACGCCGCATATAAATAAATTCGGGCACTAAACCTTTGAATTATCGCAACCTATCCACTCGACCGAAACTCCACTCTCCACACTCCACACTAAATTATGGTTTATATCAATAAAAGAACTAAAAGTTTTATTATATATTTAACGGAGGTATTTATGGACCAAATTGCTGTTTTAAAAGAAGAAATTACAAAAAAGCTTTCCGAAACTGCCGATTTAATTGACCTTGATAAAATCAGGGTTGCTTATCTCGGCAAAAAGGGCAGTATTACAGCCTTGTTAAAGGGAATGAAGGACCTTTCTCCCGAAGAAAGAAAGTCGTTCGGCGCAGAGATAAACAAGCTTAAAACCTTTGCGGCTGAAAAAATTGAAGAAAAAATAACCGAGCTTAAAGAAAAGGAAGTTGAGCGTGAAATTGCGTCAATGCCGCAGTTTGACATCACAACTCCCGTTGACCTTACAAGAGGTTCTTATCACCCGATTACTCTTGTTCAGCGCCAGTGCGAGTCAATCTTCAAGTCAATGGGATTTACCGTTGAGGACTACCCCGAGGTTGTTACCGACTACGAGTGCTTTGAGTCGCTCAACATTCCAAAACATCACCCCGCACGTGATATGCAGGACACCTACTACCTTGAAAACGGTCAGCTCCTGAAGTCACAGACCTCAGCCGCACAGAACGCAATTCTCAGAAAGTACGGCAAAAACCTTGTTGAAAACGGCGTGCCGATTAAGGCTATCTTCCCCGGAAGATGCTTTCGAAACGAAGCAACCGACGCCTGCCACGAAAACACCTTCTTCCAGATGGAGGGCGTTATGGTTGACAAGGACATCTCAATTTCAAACCTCATTTTCTTTATGAAAACTATGCTTTCCGAGGTATTCAGAAAGGACATCAAGGTTCGTCTGCGCCCCGGTTTCTTCCCGTTTGTGGAGCCGGGCTTTGAGCTTGACATAAGCTGTCTTATCTGCGGCGGTGACGGCTGTCCTTCCTGCAAGCACAGCGGCTGGCTTGAGCTTTGCCCCTGCGGAATGATTCACCCGAATGTTTTAAGAGAGGGCGGAATTGACCCCGAAAAGTACACAGGCTTTGCGTTCGGTCTTGGTCTTACAAGACTTGCAATGATGAAGTACGGAATCAAGGACATCAGAGATTTAAACAGCGGAAGCCTCAAGTCGCTTTCACAGTTTACCGATGATGAATAAGGAGGGTATCTACTATGTTTTTATCAATGAACTGGATTCAGGATTTTGTTGACCTCAGCGGTCTTGACAAGCTTGAGCTTATTCACAAGTTTTCTCTTTCAACTGCTGAGGTTGAAAACGAGATTTTCCATAAAGGCTCGGACATAAGCGGAATTGTTGTTGCAGAAATCAAGTCGGTTGAAAATCACCCCGACTCAAAGAAGCTCCACCTCTTAAAGGTTGACGCAGGCAACGGCAAGCTTACCGACGTTGTATGCGGTGCGCCGAACGTAAGAGTCGGTATGAAAACCGCATTTGCACAGGTTGGCGCAAAAATCGGCGATATTACAATTTCTCCTCGTCCGCTTGCAGGCTTTACTTCTTACGGAATGTGCTGCAGTGAGGCTGAAATCGGAATTTCCGACGACAACTCAGGAATTATGGATATTACCGACGACGTTGCAAACGGCACTGACATAAAAGACGTTTACGAGGTTGACGATATTGTATTCGAGGTTGACAATAAATCGCTTACAAACCGCCCCGACCTCTGGGGACACTACGGTATTGCAAGAGAATTTGCCGCACTTGCAGGCAGAGAATTAAAGCCGCTTGACGTTGATGATTTAAAGGCTTATGAAGAACTCAAAAAGGTTGATATGAAAATTGAGGACGACCTCTGTCAGCGTTACAGCTGTTTGCAGGTTGAGAATATCAAGAGAAACGTAAGCCCTGTGAATATGAGAATAAGGCTCTTTTACTGCGGTATGAGAGGAATCAACTTCCTTGCCGATTTAACAAACTACCTTATGCTTGAAATGGGTCAGCCTATGCACGCTTTCGATTCACGCAAGGTTGAAAAAATCAGAATCAAGCGTTTTGACAAACCGTTTGTTTTCCGCACACTCGACGGTGTTGACCGCAACATTGACGAGAACACGCTGATGATTTGCAACGACAACACTCCTGTTGCAATTGCGGGCATTATGGGCGGTCTTGATTCGGAAATCGTTGACGATACCACAACTCTTACGCTTGAATCGGCTACCTTCAACGCTGTTTCAATCCGTAAATCTACCGTTCGTCTTTCTCACCGCACAGACGCTTCAATGCGCTATGAAAAGTGCCTTGACCCCGAAATGACCGACGTTGCAATCGCAAGATTCTTATTTCTTCTCAAAAAGTACGACAGCGAAGTTAAGGTTGTTTCATCACTTACCGACGAGTACGCTTTCCATTATGATACAGTTACTCTTGACTTTGACAAGAAATTCGTTGACCGCTACACGGGCATTGAAATTGACAACGATACAATTGTTAAAACTCTCACAAGCCTCGGCTTTAAGGTAACGCTTGACAACGACAATTTCACGGTTGTTGTTCCGTCCTGGAGAGCCACAAAGGACGTTACGCTCAAGGCTGACATAATCGAGGAAATCACGAGAATTTACGGCTACGATAACTTTGAAATCAACACCACCCGTTCTCCCCTCTATCCTGTCAGAGTTGACGCTGTTAAGGGCAACGAGGACAAAATCAAAGATATTCTTGTAAAGAAATATAATCTTCACGAGCTTCATTCTTATGTATGGGCGTATAATGACGAGCTGAAAGCACTTAATATTCCTGTAGAGAATAATATTAAGCTTGCAAACGCAACTAACCCCAACATTGAAACAATCAGAAATTCGATTATCCCCACACAGCTTTGTCAGGTTAAGACAAACGCATCCTACGCACCCGACTTCGGTATCTTTGAAATCGGACGTGTTGTAAATGGTGTTGATAGTAACAACCTCTGCATTGAAAGCAAAAAGCTTGCTGTTACGCTTTTCAGCAAGACAAAAGACGTCAAGACGCTCTACTTTGAGTTAAGAGATATGCTCGCAGTAATCACAAGCGACTTAAAGCACGAAACACTTTCATTCAGAAAGGCAGAGCCAAAGCACAGCTACGAGCACCCCGTAAACCTCAACACAGTTATGATTGGCGAAAAGGAAATCGGCACAATCGGAATTGTTCACCCTGTTGTCGGCAAGAAGATTGACAAAAAGGCAAGCATTGTCTTTGCCGAAATTGATATGAGCGAGTTTAC
>JBJFHX010000162.1:0-9265 GCA_051893995.1 Ruminococcus sp. | reverse complement strand
ATACAAAAGCTTGTCCGTAATCTGTGCGATAGACTCCACAGTACCTGCAATATCTATTCTTACAGGGTGATTCTTGTACATTCCCTCAAGCATATTGAACATTACCCGCCAGTTCGGGTCGTCGTCGTACATCTTGATTTCCTGACCGATTATTCCCTGCTCTTTTGCAACGGTCTGAGCCGTAAAATACGGGCTCTGAACAAAGTCGAGGAGTATTTCAAGACTTTGCTCAAACTTGTCTGTACACGAAAACAGGTAACAGGTTTTTTCAAAGCTTGTATATGCGTTGGCATTTGCGCCTGTTTCGGCATATCTTACAAATGCATCTCCCTCTTCACTTTCAAAAAGCTTGTGTTCAAGGTAGTGCGCAATACCGTCGGGAACTGTGATTTTATCTTTTCTGTCAACCGAAAAGCAGGTATTTATACTTCCGTATTTTGTGCCGAAAATTGCGTAAGCCGATTTGTAGCCCTCTTTCGGGTAAACATAAATATCAAGTCCCGACTGATGTTTGATTTTATAGTAGCTGTCGCCCGTTAATTCAGACTTTATTTCCGTTATATTCATCCCGGACACCTCTTTACTTATTTTTTAATACATAAACGGTATCAAGCGTCAGCTTTTTAGCCGCATTTACAAGCTGTTGCTTTGTTACAGCGTTGATTTCGGCAGAAAGCTCGTCAATTGTCTTGAATGAACCGCTGAACAGCTGACTTGTATACCACGAATCTATACCGCTGACAGTATCATTTGTAGAATTAAATGAATTAATTACCGCCATTTTCGTAGCGTCAATTTCAAAATCACTTATGTTTCCGCTTTGCATATCTTCAATTTCCTTTAAAATTGCTTTTTCGGCTTTTTCAAGGTTTTCCCCTTCTACACCGCTGTCAACAGAAAGAATACCCTTTTGCATATCAAAACGTGAAGAGCAATAGTAGCAAAGGCTCTGCTTTTCACGCACGTTGCAAAACAGCTTTGAATTTGCCGTACCTCCCAGAACTGCGCACATCAGACGTGTTGCGTTAACATCATCATCTGGTACTGCGCTGTCGGTTCTGAAGCCCATAACAAGCTTTGACTGCGAAAGCTCCATTTCTTCCGTAATGCGTTTTACGCTGTCGGCACTGCGGATTACCTTGTTTGAAAGTTCTATCGGACTGCGGTTGATTTGTGAAAATGCGTTTGCAAAAACCTCCTGCACCTTTTCATCAGAGCTGTCACCGATATAGAAAATCTCAAAAACTGCTGTTTTTAAAAGATTCTGCCACGTGTCATATAGCGAGGACGGAGTAACAGCCTTTATACCCTCAACTGTTCCGTAGCGTTTTATGCCGAATGCCTCGTTTTTGCACATATTCTTAACAAGCTGGCTTGTTGCATAAATTCGTTTGTCGTTAAACTCTGAATCTATCAAATCAAGAAGCTGTCTGCGTTCCTGCTCAACTTCGCTTTCAACAAAAGCATTTCCGTTTAAGTAAGGGTCAAACAGAGTGCTGCACAAAAGTGATGAAAGCTCCTTTGAAATGCTTTCACCGTCAAAAGCGTATCTTTCGTCAAGTCCCGATACCGACAGAGTTAATATCTGTCTGTCGCCCGATTTGCGAAGTGACGAGGAAAGATCGGCACCGTAGAGCGAGCTTAACTTCTTGCTGAGAATTGTAAAATCGGGATATGCCTTGCAGGAACGTGTGAGAACTCCGCAAAGCAGAGCATTAGAAGATGATGTTTCCTCGGCAAGCGGAACGATTATGTTCACGCTGATTTTCATTGTTTTAAAGCGGCTGTCTTTTACGCTGTTGAAAAACACACCGTCTGATATTGTGCTTCTTTTAATTGAACTCATTTTATCAAACCTCTTTCGGTTTTATTTATCGGGCAATTCACTAAAAATCGCATATATGAATAATTATTATAACATATTATTGACTTTTTATAAAGACTATATTTAGAATTTTTAAATTTTATGGGATTTATGCGGTCATTTTCTGTGATTTCACGTCTGACCTTGCAGGGATTCCCGTAAGAGATAACACCTGAAAGACAGCTCAATTATTGCGTTATCGTTGCTTGTACCGAATAGTTTTGAGAGAACCTCTCTGTTTTTTCTGTTTCATCAGGAGCGATGTGGTTGTACTCAAAGCATAGCTTTTTTGAAGTTAAATTATTATCAGGAAATGATACAAAAACTCCGCTGCCCCAAATCCGGAACAGCGGAGTTTTGTATAGGCACTGCATCTTACCGTACAAATTGTACTACTATATCTTCAAGCTCCATTATGATAGCTTGTATGTTAACTAAGGAAACACTGAATAGATCAAACTGAAAGCTGTCTGCACAGCTTGCTTGCATATTTTTCGTCAGCTTGCCCCAAAAATCATCTTTGTGTTTATGTTATTTCGGATTCCAGAATCTCCGGCGTTATCTCCGGTGGAATCGGACAATGATACGGATGATTTCCCGTCTTCTCCTTTAGCTGTTCCCATGCGGTTTCGATGATTTCAGGGTTATTGCAAACATCAATAGCCGTTGCTGCGATAATCTGACCCGCATACAACATTCCTTTGTGGGCAAAATCACTCTTGCCGCAGGAGACAGCCTGCCAGCTGTGGGCGGCAGTTCCTGCCGGCCATGTGCTGGTGCCGCACTGCGAAACAGGACATACCCAGCTCACATCTCCGACATCCGAAGAACCCGGAATGGGAATATTTCCCGTTTTGTTCCAAGGTCTGGGTTTTAAGTCAAACACATTTTCAGAAATTTGGTCAGCGGACTTCTGCGTTTTTACGATCTCACGTGCAAACGCAATATCATCTGCACGCTCAACAGGGTTTGGAATTTCGCACATATTTTTGTACATAATCTCATCCAGCGCCGGAATCAGCACTGTATTGCTGGTTCCTTTCAGGAATTTGATTTCAACCTGTGTATCTGTCATCATGGCTGCGCCTTTTGCTATATTGTTGACACGCTCATACAGCTCAGAGAGCACAGGCGCAAATGGCGCCCTGATCTGATACAATGCGGACGCATGAGCCTGAACGATATTGGGCGAAATCCCTCCGGCATCCGTAATGGCATAATGAATTCTTGCGGACGATGGAATATGTTCTCTAAGAAATTGAACTCCGATGTTCATCAACTCAAGTGCGTCAAGGGCGCTTCTTCCCGCTTCAGGCGCCGCCGCAGCATGAGATGCTTTACCGGTAAAACTATAACGGATAGAAACATTCGCCAAAACAGGTCCGGGAGGCATCATATTGCAGTCGTTCGGATGCCAGCTGAAAGCAACATCCAGCTGATCAAAGCAACCCTCCCGAGCCATAAAGGTTTTTCCACTGCCCCCCTCCTCGGCCGGGCAGCCGAAAAATACCACGGTTCCGGTCTTTCCTTCTGTTTCCAGATAATGCTTCAAGCCAACAGCACCCATAAGCGCACCGACGCCAAGCAGATTATGACCGCAGCCATGTCCGTTTCCATCACTTGCCAAGGGTTCCTTAACGCAAACACCCGCCTTCTGACTCATACCCGGAAGCGCATCATACTCTCCGAGAAAGCCAATCACGGGCTTTCCGCTTCCCCACTCGGCACGAAACCCTGTCTTCAGTCCAGCAATTCCAACGGTTACCGTAAAACCTTCATTTTTCAGAAAAGCAGCGTAATCCTGTATAGATTGCTTCTCTCTGAACCGAATCTCCGCATTTTCCCAGATTTTGTCGCTGAGCTTATAGAAGTCTGCCGCTCTTTCTTCCAGGTACTGAATTACCGTCAACTTATTCATTTTTATATCTCCTTTCATCAATTTATTCATCGGTTGTTGTAAGTTGCTATTTTGTGCTTTTCGCAGGGATTGAGCATCATATCTGCTATTTTAAGCACTCTTTAGACCGTTCCTGCAATATCAACTCTTACGGTGTGAACTTAGCTTTTAGCTGAGAATTGTAAAATTATTGTATATTATAACATATTATTGACTTTTTATAAAGACTATATTTAGAATTTTATGGGATTTATTCGGTCATTTTCAGTTATTTCACGTCTTACCTTGCAGGGATTACCGTAAGCGATAACGCCTGAGGGTATGTCACGGGTAACAACACTTCCTGCTCCGATAACGGAGCCTTTTCCTATTGTAACTCCGCCTATTATCGTTGCATTTGCTCCTATCCAAACGTCATCCTCTATTATTATGGGCGCAGAAGTGCCGATTGCCTCTGCCCTCTGTTCAGGAAGTATTGCGTGACCTGCACAGGCAAGACACACTCCCGGAGCGATTAACACATTATTTCCGATATGTATCGGAGATGTATCTAAAAATACACAATTGTAGTTCATAAGCACAAAGCCGTGCAGGTGAATATTAAAACCGTAATCGCACCTGAAGGAAGGCTCAATTATTGCGTTATCATTGCTTGTGCCGAAAAGTTTTGAGAGAATCTCCCTGCGTTTTTCTGTTTCATCGGGAGCGGTGTGGTTATACTCAAAGCAAAGCTTTTTTGACGTAATCTGATATTCATTAGGCATATCGAGGTCGCAGGATGCATAGGGCTTATTCAGTTTCATTAATTCAAGATAATCCATAGTGAAATTCCTTTCTTTGCGTTTTATCGCAGATATGACAATAACCGACACCGTAAGGCATCGGTTATTTATACAAGCGGAAACTAAACAAGAAGTCACCTATCCAATTTACTTCACATAAAAAGCAAAAACATTCAGGTATAGTTTCCGTTTACAGATAAATTAATAGGTGTAAAGCGCACCTGTAAAATACGCTACATAAGAAATATTATCCCGAATTATGTAATTTGTCAATGCTTTTGCTGATTTTTAGTAAACGGATTTATAAATATTTGGGATACAGCTTAAAATTAACGCTTTATTCACACATACTTTCTTTTAGAATATCAACAATTTCATCGTGATTAAGTACTTTGTAACCGCCGTCCATTATGAAGCTGCCCTTTGCAATTCCTTCAATCATATCATCGGTTACGCCTAAATCCTTGATATTCATAACAAGACCGATTTCTTTCATCCAGTTTTCCATACTTGAAAGTCCTTCGAGTGCGATTTCTTCATCGGTTTTGCCGTCGGGTGAAACATTCCAGACGTTTATTGCATAACGTTTAAACTTTGCAAGTCCGTAAGGCATAATGAATTTGTAATAAGGAATTGAAACAGCCGCCAGAGTCATACCGTGAGTTGCGTCTGTATATGCGCCTACAGACTGGCCGAGCATATGAACCATCCAGTCGGTGGATTTTCCGCAGGCTACAAGGGTATTGAGCGCCCAGGTAGCTATCCACATAATGTTACTGCGAGCCTCATAATCGGTGGGATTTTCAATTGCGATTTTCGAGGAATGAATAAGGGATTTGAGCAATCCCTCCATAATGTAGTCGGAGGTGTTGTCATCCTCGCCGGAAAAATACTGTTCAAGGATATGCGACATTATATCGTAAAAGCCTGCTACCATCTGATACTTCGGCAGAGTATATGTGAATGTGGGGTTTAAAATTGAGAACTTCGGGAAAACATTGTCCCCGAATACGTGTCCGATTTTAAGCTTCTGCTCGTGATTAGTGATAACCGAGCCGCCGTTCATTTCACTGCCCGTTCCTACCATTGTGAGAACACAGCCTACGGGGATAATTTCGTTGTCAACGTCCTCCATTCTCAGATAGTATTTGTCCCACGGGTCCTCATTGCAGTGAACTGAAACTGAAACAGCTTTTGCATAGTCGCATACGCTTCCGCCGCCTACGGCAAGAATAAAATCTGCTTTTCCCTCTCTTGCCTTTTTACAGCCGTCTAAAAGCTTTTCAGAAGTAGGATTCGGCATAACGCCGCCGTCCTCAATAATCACTTTTCCGCACTCATTTAAAATTTGTACAACTTTATTGTAGATTCCATTTTTCTTGATAGACCCTCCGCCGTAGCAGAAAAGCACGTTTTTGCCGTAGTTTTTAAGCTCTGAGCTGAGATTATCGAGAGCGTTCTCTCCGAAATAAAGCTTCGTGGGATTTGAATAAGTGAAATTTCCTAACATAACAATTCCTCCTTGACTGAAAATTTTATTTGTGTATAATTATTATAAGACTTAAAGTTAACTTTAAGTCAATACTTTTTGAAAATTTTTAAAAATTTTTGGAAGTGATTATCTATGACATATTCAATCGGAGAAATGGCAAAAATGCTTAATGTTGCTCCGTCTACCCTGCGTTATTACGACAAAGAAGGTTTACTGCCGTTTATGGAGCGAACAGAAAGCGGTATACGTGTTTTTAAGGACAGCGACTACGAAATTCTGAAAATTATCCATTGTCTTAAAGCAACAGGAATGCAGATTAAGGACATAAAAGAATTTATCAATCTTGTAATGCAGGGTGACAAAAGCATTGATGCAAGGCTTGAGCTGTTTAAAAAAAGAAAAGCCGAGCTTGAGAAGCAAATGGCGGATTTGCAGGAAACAATGGATACCGTCAACTTTAAGTGCTGGTACTATGAAACAGCAAAAAAAGCCGGCACAACTGATATTCCTGACAATATGAGTGACGAAGAACTGCCCGAAGATATGAGAAAAATAAGAGCAAAGCTAAGAAAATAATGTTGTAAACATAAGAATGTAAATTGTTTGCCATGCATATACCTGTCAGCTGATTGTTTTTTTATCAAGCGTAAAATAATAAAATCAAAAAAATACAAATTTTTTCAAAATTAGTGTTGACAACTTAAAAATGCTATGATATAATAACACTCGTTGAATTGAGAAATCAACAGAAAAAAGAATAAATGCGAGTGTGCTGGAATAGGCAGACAGGCACGTTTGAGGGGCGTGTGTTTTACGACGTACGGGTTCAAGTCCCGTCACTCGCACCAAACCTAAGGTCTTAGAAATGGCTTAGATAAGCCGTTTTTAAGACTTCTTTTTTTGCTTAAAAATCCTGTGGTCATTACTGTGGTCATTATTAAGCAGATTTTTCTTTTCCATTTATCAGGTCAGCAACAACATTCATAGCTCTTACATTGGCTGTTTGTACTGCGTGAGTATAAATATTCAGCGTTGTGCTTGTCTGTGAATGTCCTAATATTGATGATACCGTACTTATATCTACACCACCTGTTATAGCCTGTGTAGCAAAAGAATGTCGAAAGGAATGTAGACCCTTGAAAGGCAGATTTTCTTCCTTACAGAAACGCTCAAACCAAGTATATGGTGTATTCGGGTGCATAGGCTGACCGCACCAAGTTATAAACAGCCTGTCCGTTTCATTCCATAAATCACCGCATTTATTTTTCTGTGTAATCTGTTCAGCTTCTAAAATCGGAATAAGCTGTAAAACTTCCTGCGGTAAAACCAATGTTCTGAAACTTGTTTTAGTTTTTGGAGTAGAAGTATATATTCCTGTGCTTTTGTTTCTGTAGTTAGAAGTTCTGACTATTGAAACCGTACCTTTTTCAAAATCAAAGTCCTTGTATTCAAGTCCGAGAGCTTCGCCACGCCTTAAACCGCAATATGCTATAAGCATAAAAAAGATTTTATAATCAGTCGGAGCTTTCTTGTTTATCCTGTTCAGAATTTCTTTTAATTCTTCCAAAGAATAAACCTCTTTCTCTTTCTTTTCAGTTTTAACAACTGAAATATTTTTGCAGGGATTATTAGTAATCAAACCGCATTTAATAGCATATTTCATCACATCAGAAATAAAGCAGATATAATGCTTTTGAGTTTTTTCAGATAATCCCTCGCCTGTTTTCTGATTAACACCCTTTTGTGCTAAGCTCAAAATAAACTGCTGAATTTGCCTGTAACTCAGTTTATCAACAGTAATATTACCTATCGCCTTATATGTACGCTCCTTACAAGACTTTAAACGCTCAATAGAACCGATTTTTTGTTCTTTGGTAACAGATATAAGGTTAAGCCATTCCTCGGCTAAATCTTTAAATTTAACGCTTTTTTCGGGTATCAAATTATTTTTGCATTTTTCCTCAAATATAAATGCCTGTCGCTGTACTTCTTTTTCTGCCTGCCTTTCTGTCATACCGATTTCAGGCTTCCAAGTCATAGTTTTAACAATTTGTTTGCCGTCAAAAGAATAACCGTTAAAAACCTTAATGCGGTATGATACTTGACCTTGTTTATTTACTCTCTTTTGAATGTTAGCCATATTTTGCAACTCCTTTACTCTGTTACAAAATACGGATTAGCAGTATTATTATAACCCGAAAGAATATCAAAAAGCAAGTCTAAATCAACAAGTCTTTTAGTGCCTACCATAACGCAAGGCACTTCACCGCTGTTTACCATTCTGCGTAATGCTCGCAAGGTTAAACTTGTGTTCGGGTCGGCTCTTTTTACTTCTTCGTAAGCCTTTGGAATTGTCCTCATTCGAGGTGTTTTGTTATTTGAACTCATTAAAAATAACTCCTTTACTATATAAAATTGAAAAATTAATATATAAATTCGGAGTTTCGGTTTTTAGGATTTTGGGTGTTTATATAAATTTTATTTGTATATTTTACAATATTTCAAGTTTAATCCCCTTCATTAAAGTAAGGGGATTTCGGCTTCTGCCGTCAGGACGGTTTGCACCTTGGCGGTGCAACCGCCCACGGCGAAGCAATATCTGACTTTTGCTTTAATTATATTTTACCATAAACTATTTTTATTACAATTTGTCAATCAAAGCAAATTTGCACACTAAAAATATAATTTTCTTAATTTTAATATTTGTAATTTGAATTTTTACAATAGAATTGATATAATAATGCTTAATTATGTATTTACTTCTTAACGGGAGATAGATTTATGACATATGATGACTTTATAACGCTACTTAATAAGTTGACAAAACCGCATAGAGATATTGTTTTAGATGTTCTTCGTAAAATGGAGCACGAGAATGACCCTAATTTTAAAGCAGTGAATTTTGAAAAGAGTTTCACTTTGGCAAGACTTTTTAAAAATATGACTCTAAAAGATATATGTATCAGGATTGCAGAAAGAAATAATGTCAATCCCGAACAAGCTGTTCAACAATATAAAAACAGTATCGTATCAGCAATGAAACGGACAGGCTGCAATTCTATCTACTATAAGGATTTACTTGATGTACTTGAAATAGATGAAACGGTACTTGAAGATTACTCGGACTATTATAGGGAAAAATTTTACAATGATAATTGCACCGAATGGTTATACAATTCTGTTTCCGACAGAAACAAGCTTGTTGCTTTTTATCTTGCACAAGACCTATA
>JBJFHX010000161.1:20103-92206 GCA_051893995.1 Ruminococcus sp. | reverse complement strand
CGGCGTACGCTTTGGCTAAATATACCATTGCGTCAACATTACCTCTTTTTGCTAAAGGTAAATATATTTGTTGTTTCATCTCTCTGATATCTTCATCGGTAAACCCTTGCCTTTTAATACACTCGACAAAATCTTCAGCATTTTTGTCGCCGTTATCTGCTTTTATCAATGCAAGTTTCCAATCTTCGGGAATATTTTTGAGAATATCCATTATTTTTCTCCTGACATAAGATTATTTTTTTGAATCGGATTAAATACTGACACAGGGCTGCAAATAAAAATTATTTACAGTCATTTTCCGTTGTACCGTGCGGTTATTGAGTCTGCGTTGATGACATCAGTTCTTTTGAGCTGAGCTGTCAACTGCAAATTTTATCCCCATAAATTGTACAGGCTATTTGCCGCACAAGCAGAACATACACTTGTGCGGCAAATTCCAAGAATTCTAATCAGGGATCCTGACTGTAACGAGATTTTACACAATGTCCGCCTGCACAAGATGACATCTCGCTTGTTTTCTGATTTACTTTTACAGTAACCTCAATTTTTTTCACAACCGGCTTCTCGTACTTCATACTATCCCTCCTTTCTGTGTAATGTATTTATATAAATTATAAATCAAGCACATTAAGTTTATTTAATGCTTCGTCGCACGACAAAAACTCACCTTCATACAGACTCTTCCTGAATTTTGCAATTTTACAAGCTGATTTTGTTCTGTATTCCATATTCCCATATAAAAAGTCCATTTCGGCAGGACAAACCTCGCAGTAATAATTTGCGTCACAGCTATTACATTTATTATCCGTCTTTGTATAAAGAGAATGATATTTACCGTATGAATTCCATAAATAATCAAAATTATTTTCAGTCAGTTTTTTTCCGATATGCCTGAACTTCATACAAGGAAACATATTTCCCTTATAGTCAACAGTCAGGCTTCCCTTACCCATTTTGCAGGAGAAAACAGGAATCGGAGAGCCGTCTCCCTTTTTCTGAGGCGGATATATAGTTTTATTCTCATTATTAAAATAATCAATTACTTCGTATGACAGAATTTCGGCATGACCAAGCTGATATTTTTGAGAAATATCGTCCCTGTCTATTGTGGCGGCTATCTCATAACTTGTACAGAATATAATTCCCATATCGTCAGCCAAACGCCTCATGTCATCAATTTCGTTTAATGTCAAAGTCAGTACCGGCGTTCTTAACGACACTCTCACTCCGGCACTAATCAGTTTTTTACAATTTTCAATAACTTTCTGAAAAGCATTTGAACGACCTGTAACTTTCTTGTAAGTATCCTCGCATGCGCCATAAATAGAAATATCAATCATTACAGGCGGATATTTACGAAAAACATTAATCATTTCGTCTGTTATCAGTTCGCCGTTTGAGAACAATTCAACTATAAAACCTTTTCTCTTAGCGTACATATAAATATCGAGAAAATCTTTTCTTGTAAATATCTCCCCTCCGGTTAAGGTTAAAAACAATATTCCCTTGCTATATAAAATATCCAGTATGCTTATCACTTCTTCAAAGGACATTTCTTCTTCGCGGTGATGTTGTTGTAAATAGCAATGAACACAATTCATATTGCATTTGGAAGTTAATTCAATTAAAGCTGAATACGGATATCTTGATTTTTCCCACGATTTTCTTTTTGCCACATCAAAATTTAGACTCTGAAATTGTTTCTCATCAAATCTGTCATTCATATTATTGTATCTCCTTTACAAACCCTTGATTTAAAAGCAGACCAACAAACTCAGACACATCATCGTAAACAACACCGTAATCCACTTCGTCTGCAATTATTTTAATCAGGCTTTCTGTTATTTCCTTAATACCTGAACATTCTTCAATAACAGACCATATATACATTCCTGTATCACTTATTTCGTAAAGTCTGCACTTTTCGTCCATGTAATTATCTGTAATGTCAATAAGAAAATTGGTGTCGTGAATATGCCTTGCCACAATTGCTTCGTTTTTTATATACATTTTATTGCTCCAGACTATAAAATAAAATTAAAAATACTGCAACATATCGCTGATTTATATATCATCTACGATAGTGATATATAAGTAATAATCACCTCTTTGTCCTGTTGAGCTGTTAAGATCTCCGCATCCCTTCAAACGAAGATAAGATTTATCCTTAATTCCCGGCGGAACAGTAACTGCAACTGTTTTGTTAGCAGATATATGTTCGAGTGAAACATATAAAACAGTTCCATTTGTCGCAGAAGACCTTAGCAGTGGGTTATCATAGTATATATCAAAGTCTTTTTTCCATTTGTAAACATCACAGACACGGACTCTTAAATAAAAAGCGCCCCTACGACCGGTAGCTGGATTCAGCAGCCCTTTTTCCGGAATTCTGATAATCTGCCCATCCTTTGTTCCCGGAGGAATATAAACAAAGTCAATCTTATCCGGATCTATATGTTTAAATATTATACTAACCTCACCTCCGTTTTTTGCAGAAGTAGCTGAGATTATTTTATTAAAAGTCAAATCGTATTGCGGATCAATTTCCGAAGGATCAAAGGACATTGTAGTTTTACAAGTACTTTTTGTGTCCTCATCGTATGAACAGCTGTTTTGTTTTTGGCATTGATAATTATAATCTTGATTTTGATTGTAATTATTTGCAGGAATCGGAGCCCATAAATCGGGAGAGCTTAATGCTTTATTGATAATATCTTTTACTTCATTGTAATATATCTTTTCATCAATTTGCTTTGTTTTTGCTCTATTTGCTATTATTTCATTAATTAAAGACCTGCTGTAACCGCTTGCCAGCTGATTTCTGTAATTTTTACTTTCGCCTCCAAGATATATAGCCATATAAGCACGATTGTTAATGATTTTATTTGAGATTATGTAGCTGTAATAGCTATTACGATGATTAGCATTATATATCACCACACAAGGTTCCACAGGTGCTCCGATTGAAGCAAATCCCTTTCCAACCTTGACTTCATCTATGGTAACAGTGACAGGTAAATTTTTCAGCTGTGCCTCCCTCAATATTATTGATCTTAAGTTTTCAAGCGGTATACTTTTTTCAATGTATTCTGGTTCATTAATAAGTCGTTCCGGATATACTTTTATCATATTATGCTCCTCCCATTTAGAATTCGAGGTATATCAGAACCACGACTTCCACGGATACTCCGGTATGGTATATTCAAAATATACACATTCAAATGCACCCTGAATATACAAATTGAGTAATTCCTGAAAAGTACATTTTGGGGATATACTTCTCATCGCTTGCTGTATAAGATCTCCCCATAATCTGAGCACTTCCTCTTTACACAGCGTCACTCCATCACCTTTATACGATGTTATCGGCATATAGCCCAAATCCGTATATTTAAGACCAATACTCGGAACATCTTCAGGTTTTTTAGCTGTAAGATTTGCCACATGGCACTTATGTATTACTATGTAATCATCTCCGATTACTACTGTTCTGAACCTGTCATCATAATAATCGTTTGTTCTGAACACCCATTGATAGTCATCATCAAGATTGGATATCTGATTTTTAAAGTAGTCCAGTATAGGATTCTTCTCCAAAGCAGAGGTTACATTTTCCTCAGCCCTGAGTCGTTTTTCCTTGCCGTTAAAAATTCCCATGTTCTCCTCCTATTTAATCAAGGTGTATCCACCAAATAATTTCTTTTTGAAATGACTCAACAGTTCGCTGCAGTCAAATCCGGCGTTATGCGCTTTATTTAAATAGAACACCGCTTTATCATAATCGACATTGCAGCCTCTTCCATCAATATACATAACACCCAAATAACAAGCCGCAATATCAGAATGTATAACTTGTCCGAAGTATTCATCCACGCACTTGTGATAGAGTGCAAATTCAAGGCGATTGTTTTCTTCGGTATATCCCGTTATTTCGCCATACGCATTCAGAGCAAGCGCAAGAAAAATATAAACCTCCGGATCCTCTGTTTGTTCGTATACAGATTTAAGTAATTTTATTGATTCAGCATACCGTTCAACTGATTCTTGCATAGTGGGCTTTGAATACTCGTCACCTAAACCATAATAATAGTAGGTCATTCCGATTTCGCCTTTAACTGAAACAATTTGTTTGTCAGCATCCTGAAAACCTGATTCATATGCTTTCTGTGCCCAGTGCATAGCTCTGTTCAGGTAATCCAGCGAGTCAGACGCAGTGCTTCCTCCACCGAGTTTTCTGATTATATGACCGTTCATACCCAAAAGCAATGAAGCTAAATACATACAATTCGGATATCCGAACTCAGCCCCCTTTTCATACCACTTGATAGCCTCATCTATATCACGATTATCTTCGTCTGCATCATTTCCGAAATAGTATCTTCCCAGTGTCATTATTGCATCAAGATTGCCCTGACCGGCTAATACTTTTGCTTCTTCTAATGTCATTTTTCTCCATCCTTAATTAAGTTGACTTAAAAACTCGCTAAATGAATTACATATTTGGCAATATTATACATTATTCTATCGTTATATGTCAACAATATTATAAATTTTGTGCTCACATTTACAGATTATCACCAACCATTATTCAATCCGTTTTTATATCAGCTATATTCTCAAACAAAGCTTTTATTTCATCATATTTATTTTCTTCGACTGTATTTAAAACATAGTTATCCTTACAAACTGCAACAAGCTCCGATACATATATCATTGCTGTTTCTCCTGCATCAGGGTTTATTTCAGTATAAAAAACATACTCCTTTCCGCTTATCCAGATTCTATAGATTATCCTGAACCGTTTACTTCCGCAATTCATAATATTATTTGAAGTACGCTGTATTACCATCTGAAAGTCTGACTCTCCTTGTCTTTTATTACATTTGTACTGTAATCAATTTAAAATGCAGTTATTCCGGTATTAGTCAGGCTGATTATCGCAATCTGAAAGATTGTCCTCTTTTAATTCTTCAATTAACGTTTCAATCATCGACCACTCCTCCTCACTCTCAATAGGCTGAAGCAAATGTTCATCCGCATCAGTCCCGAAAATTGATGCAAACACATTAGTGTTTCCATCTTCATCAGCAGCATTACTACTATTATTAATACAAGCATAATCATCCTCCTTTACGGCTTCTGCGACACACTGCAGAAAAAGTTGCAGCGTGTTTCGGCTGTTGCCGGCAGCCTCATCGGGCAGATTACTCTTTTACTTTAATAACATTGCCGCAGACAGGACAACGATATGAAATATATCTGTCACCGTTTGCCTGCGTCCAGCTCTCTGCGATCTTAATCATATCAGCGCCGCAATCGCACTTCATACCGATTCAACTCCTTTCTGTATTCAGCGTTCTTCAAAATCTGAACAGGGTGAAGAATTGCTGTTTACGTAGCTGTCGTTGATAACGCAATAACCGCCTTCGTTAAATCTGCAATCTGAACATTTATCCATTACTATTCCTCCTTTCTCAGTCCTCAACTTTTCCCGTTCCGTTGCACACGTTGCACTCTACTTTGCCTTCGCCCTGACAATAATAGCAGGTTTCTCCGCTGTTAAAAGTGCCGTAGCCTCCGCAACGTGGGCAAGGTTTTTTGCCGCTTCCTTCGCATACTGAACAAGTGTGAGCCATAATTAAAGCCTCCTGTTTATAATTTAGAAAGAGTAGATGATTATCACAATTGAATTTTATCTGTTTATATGATACAATAACTATAATTAGAATATCTTGATCAAATCTCTTCTCTGTTCTTTATCAACATTATAATCCTAAATTATGGAAATTTGGAGAGACATTGATGGACAAAATGGGACAAAAGGCGGTGCCTGTTTGGAATATATTAAACTTATCGATACAACACTCAAGCAATTTGAATTAACTGTATATGATATTTGCGATTTTCTCAATATGTACGATAAAACAGACACATACAGAAAATGGCTTCAACGGGGCAGCATTGGCAGAATGAGTCCTGCTACATTTTACGATTCGGTAATTAAAGACGGACTATGCTTTGGCGGTTCATGCACATATAAAGCTTTTGCACTGAGTTTATACACTGAGTTACAGAATAATAAATGTTTTCCCGATGAGTGGAAGGACCGCCTGGATTATGTTTCCGGTGAAACAGATAAATTTGATGAAGTAAAATTTCGTGCTTTTGTAATCTATTTACTGCAAACCGACAAAGATAAACTCAAAAAAGGAAGTAAATCAAAAAATTATCCGGACAAAATTATCGTTCCCAAATCTTCTCCTTACTTTGCACAGCGTGTTTACGATGATAAAACTAACCGTACATTATTAAACACTGCAAAGCTTGACTTCTCAAAGCTCAAAGAAAACAAGCGTGTTGTTATCAAAGGTCCCGGCGGTCAGGGCAAAACCCGTTTGGTAACTGAGATAAAAAGCAGGAGCCGGAACTCCGAATTTTTCTCTTATGTATTCAGCATTGAACTTACAATCCTGATGCCTGCCGTGGAAGAATTTATGAAATCTAAAATCAGTTCTGATGCAATTACAGATTTCATCCTCAGCTATATTTCAGAAAATAACAATGTTGATATTGAAAATATTTATAGCAGTGCTACAGATACAACAAAAAAGCCTGTCCTGCTTATGCTTGACGGGTTTAACGAATTATACACCTCTACCAATCCTGTCGCAATTAAAACTCTCACCGAAGAAATCCAGCGTATCAGCAACGAATGGGGCAATACATATATAATAATTACCTGCCGCTGCGCCGGAGATGACCTCGATTTCAAGAATCGTTACCAGAGTTTGCAGAATTACAGGCAATTCAGTCTGAGCGGAGTGCCCGAAAAGGAATATAATGACTATATCAAAGCTCATCCGAACCTGACTGATACAATAAAGAATCTTGTTTCCATTCCTTTGTATTACAATCATTTGTCAACTCTCAAAGATAACATACCGACAACTCAATTTGACTTGTTGATGCAGATTTACGGCAAATTGTTCAGGCAGAGTCAATGTACATCTGATGATTACTATGCTTTTTATATTGCGGCACCGTATATTGCACAGACCATAGATAATTATGCAAATAATCAGATCACTCCCGCACAGATTACAAAAATTGTCAGGAATCTGCATAAGAAAAATCTTGATTTGTTATTTGAAACTACGCTTGAAATAACAGGAGATAAAAATATCTTTTCATATGCTGAAATATCTGTTGAAAAGGTGTGCAAAATCTTAACTCAAAACGGACCGCTGGTATTGTGTAATGACAATAAATACTTAAAATTCCGACATGACGATATCAAGGACAGTATGATTGCTTTCAATGTGTTACGCAATATAAAAGCCCTGGAAAACAGCTATAACACAAATGACATAACGGCAGTTTGTGATATTTATGCAGACCTGAACGTTTCTGTCAGCGTTGCAAATCTTGTAAAAGAAAACCTGCAGCTAAATGATAAAAAAACAGTCGATAAAAATCTTGAAAATCTATATTCATCAATCACTAAAAACAATGATTTTGAATTAAATGAAACTGCTATCCTATATATTCACACTGCATTTTTAATTTCAGACTATCTGCAGATTCCATATAATTCAATACAAAATTCACTGCATAAAATATTAGGTACGGCAACTGATGAATGTATGCTATACCATCAGAACGGAAATCTTGATCAGATCATCAATATTCCTGACGAAAAACTCAATCTTCGCTGCAGACTTGCTCTTGCAGATATTTTCAGCAAAGAGTGCGAATATTTCCGAAGAAACCGAAGATATGTCACCGGACTTAAGCTGGCGGCACTTGCCGAGAAGATTTCGTCCGATAATCAGCAGATTATTAATCAGAAAGCAAAACTTTATATTCATCTGCACAGGGATATCATCACCGGAAGAGAACTTCTCGAAACATTTGACATTAAATCCGAAGGATTTGCAAAAGTTGATGAGCTATACACCAATGCGCTCGGTTTACTCGAATACAATTCAGAAAAATTCAACTTTAATCTTTCTTCAAGCGTACTTGGAATGTTGTATTCTGTACCTGCTCCGTATCTGATAAAATACACTTCA
The DNA here is from genome assembly GCA_051893995.1 of Ruminococcus sp. Classification (GTDB taxonomy): domain Bacteria; phylum Bacillota; class Clostridia; order Oscillospirales; family Acutalibacteraceae; genus Ruminococcoides. The sequence goes on along the minus strand of JBJFHX010000161.1, from coordinate 84,134 downwards.
CAACAGTTCGATTGTGTAAAAGCATTCTGGGCTAATTACTGTACTATTACAACCAAAAAACAGAAAGACTACAGCAAAAGAGAAATTGACTATCCCATCAGACAGGCAGTAGCATTACTTTTGAAGGGTTACGTCCGTCTGCGTGATGGTTTCATCTACAAAGCAGGTATGCTGGCAAAGCTGAATCTGTCATCCTTAGATGAAGGTAATAAAAATCCTTTGCTCACAGACAGCAGTACATTGGCTCTTGCAGAAGATTTACTAAAGCTTGCTGACGGACAATATATCAAAGGGCTTAACTATCTGCGCGGTATGGTTAAAATGTTCAGCGGCAGTAATATATATGCTGAAAGATTATTTGTATCTGAAGACGATAATCTGCTTAATCAGATAATACTGAATGAAAAATTCAGCAGACAATATGATATTGACGCAAAGTACAATGAAATCAAAGAAACAATTTTAAAGCCGGAGAATAAAGACGGTCTTGCAGACAGCTGCCATCCTGTTTATTGGTATTGCGACGCAAAAAATCTGGATTTGTCTTTTAACCCTGATAAAACTGATTTCTTCAACGAATTTGAAACAGCTTTATCAGATGAATGCAAGACCATTGTGCAAAAACTTACAAAATAAAATCTGATTCATCAACATAATAAAAGCCTCAAAAGTTTATCTGATGATATTACTTTTGAGGCTTTTCTTCTGATTTTCAATAAGTCCGATATTTTATCCTTATGAGCAGTCGGAACCGTCATTACTCGTTAAATCGGACAACTTTCTTTTGTTAAAAACAATCGGCATAACGTTTACCGATATAGTCCGCATAATTTTAAAAGTAAATAATAAAAAATGACAATCAAATATGCGATATTCTACAAGCCAAAGCAAACACCGCTGTGATATAATAGACTGATAGCGCAGAATTGATAATCTGCAAAAATAAGAAGTGAGGAATTAACGTGAAGAAACTTAAAAAAATTCAGGCACTGCTTTTAAGCATAGCCTTGCTTGTACCGATTGCCTGCAACGGCACAGCGGTGAACATTCTGACAGATACTCAGGCTGTATCTGCACCGCCAGAGTATGACAAGGCGGCAGTAGAAGCGGTAGAAAAGGAGTCTGACAATCCCGACAGGGCTTGTGACCTGATTAACGATATTGACGACGCAGCCACATATGAGGAAGCCCTGAGAACATTGCTTGACGAGTACTATCTCGAAAGCGACGCAGAGAGCATTGAAAACCTGGAGAAATCAATTGACTCCAGAGGACAGGAAATACTTGAAAACTACGAAAATGCCGCCGAGGAGAGAAGCACTGACGAAACAGAGCTTGGCTATATGTCGGGAGAAGTGCTTGCTGTGGTGAAAAAAGGAATAGCGCAGGAGGATATTCCGTCGCTTTTTGAGGACGGCAGAACAAGTGTTACCGCAATAAGCGATTATAATGACGGCAAAAAACTTGTAAAGCTGAGCATTCCGCTTGAGGATACCGTAGACTCCGCAATAAATAAGCTTGAGCAGAACAGCTCGGTTGATTATGTTCAGAAGGACTACGTGTACAAAACCGAGAGCATATACGCAGAGGAGGTTTTAAACGACTATTACGCAGACAACCTCAACTACCTCAACGCAGTAAACGCTCCTGATGCGTGGGAATTTATCAAGGGAGTGCCTCACGAAAAGGTGAGAGTGGGAATTATCGACACAGGCGCACAGCTTGACCACCCCGACCTTGAAAATGTAATTAACAAGGATTTATCCGTAAGAATCACCTGTGACGGAATAATTGCACCGCTGAAGGATGATGACGGATTACACGGAACGCACGTTTCGGGTATTGTTGCGGCACAGGCAAACAACGAAATCGGCGTTGCAGGCACAGCCTCGGCAGTAAACAACGATTTAGTCGAGCTTGTGGAAATCGGCTCGGACACAGGCACAGGAAACAGCCTGTCTGCCTTTGTAATCTACAAGGCAGTGCTTTACGCAATCGTCAACAACATCAGAGTAATCAATATGTCGCTCGGCGGAGCAACAGACCCCGACAACATCTTTCAGTCGGCAGTAGATCTGGCAATAAACAGCGGCTGTGTGGTAGTATGTGCGGCAGGAAACGAGAACTCATCAGGTTACGCATATCCGTCGGACTGCTCGGGAGTGCTCAGCGTAATCGCACTTGACGAAAGCTGTCAGGGCAAGGCATCATACTCAAACTACGGCGGAACCGACAACAAGGTTTCTGCTCCGGGAACAAGCATACTAAGCACAATTCCCGAAAGCTACGGCGAGTATAACTTTAAGCGTGGTTACGAACAGCTCAGCGGAACATCAATGGCAACTCCCGTAGTAGCGGCAGAGGCGGCTATGATACTTTCCGTAAATCCGTCGCTCACCTCAACTGTGGTAAAGGAAATCATTTACAAAACCTGCACCGATATGGGTGAAACGGGCTACGACAAATACTACGGCTACGGCAAAATAAATATCAGTGAAGCCGTAAAAACCGCATACAATACACCCACAGCCGATATGCCCACATCGGTAAGCCTTTCACCGTCAGGCGTGACATTGGTAAAAGGCGATACCTGCAAGGTGTCGGCGTCAGTAAAAACGCTCGGTCAGAACAAGGGCGTTTATTACCACACAGAGGACAGCGGAATTGCAAGAGTTTCTCAGGACGGAACAATCACCGGCGTTTCGGAAGGTGAAACAAAGCTCATTGTATCAACCGAAAACTCAATCACGGCAGAATGTGTTGTCAAGGTGCAGTCAACGGGCGGCAAAAAGCTTGAAACACCAACGGTTGACGAAATCCAGACAGGCGTGTACACAGGTGCGAGAATCCGTTGGAGCGAAATTGAAAACGCAGATTACTATCAGATTTATGCATCAACCGGAGATGACGACACATTCAGGTACATAGGCTCGACAACCTCAACGTCATATGCCGCATTAATGGGACTCGGCGGCGAGGAGGTTCCTGCCTCAAATGTAACAAAATACAGGATAAAAGCAGTAAGCAACAACCCCACTTTTGCAGACAGCGATTTAAGCAGTGAATTTGTGTATGTATATGTCGGACAGGAGCCGAATCTCAAGGCAAACCAGCTTCTTGAGCAGGGCAAGGACACCGGACTTCTGATTCACTGGGGAGCAATAGTCTGCTCAAAGCTCTACAGAAAATCCTCGCTTGACAACGAAGAAAAGCTCCTTGCAACCTTCGGCGATGATATGACGAAGAACTATTACGAGGACACCGACCTTGTAAACGGCGTTACCTACACCTACACCCTGAAGCTCTTCACAGAGTACAAGGGCGTTGAGTACAGCGAGATTACCTCAACGCTTGTCGTAGATTATCTCGACGACGACCCGCTTGACACGAATCTCGGCAAGTGTGAAATTACCAAGGCTGAGTTTACAAACAACAATGTACGGTTAACCTGCGTTTCACCGTCACAGTGCTTTGTACAGCAGTGCCTGTGCTCGGACAATAACGGAAAAAGCTGGTTTGACGTTCTCAATTCAATCGGAAGCGGAGAAAATGCGTTTTACATAGACAAGCTTGAGTTCGGCAAGACCTATCTTTTAAAATACAAGGGCTTTGAAAACGCTTTGTTCGGACTGTACAGGGACAGAAGCGAGTACAGCGACACAATCACCCTGACTATGCCTGCTGAGCTTGAAGCCCCTGTAATTGAAGCGCAAACGGTGAACTTATCAGAGGTGAACATTAAATGGAGTGCAACAGCAGACGCTGATTACTACACCGTTTACAGAAAAAGCAGCGGTGTATGGCAAAAGCTTGCCGACAGCGTAACAGGCACAGGCTATTGTGACAGCACAATCACTTCGGGAAAGATATACTACTACAAGGTCGTTGCAAACAAAAAAAGCCCTGATTTCAGAGCGACAAAATCAAACGGAGAATCAATTGTAACTAACACAGGCACACAGCAGAGTGCTGACAGCAACACAGTTTTAATCAATACAAATGCTGAAATCAGCAAAAAGCATCTTATGTGTGCAGAGGTAACTGTGATTCCCGAACAGACCTATACAGGCAGTGCCGTATGTCCTCAGGTAAAGGCTTACTATAACGGTGAAATTCTTACAGAGGGCAAAGACTACACGCTGGAATACGTTTCAAACACAGATACAGGCACAGGCTATGCCGTGCTCAGCGGTATCGGCGACTACGACGGAAATTACGCAGTGCCTTTTGCAATAGCCGATAAGACAGAGTATAAATACTACACTGTAACCTATAAGGATTACGACGGAAGCGTAATTAAGACTCAGACCGTAAAAGAGGGCGAAACACCGTCGAAAATTCAGGCTCCGTACAGAGAAGGCTATGAGTTTGAAAGATGGAATAAGCCAATCGGCAAGGTTTATGAGGACATAACCGTCACGGCAATATACTCCTGTGCAGAAAAAATCTTCAACGTAGCCTTTCTTGACAAAGACGGAAACGTGCTTGACAGGCAGAAGGTTGCCTACGGAGAAAGTGCCGAAAATCCGAGTGCGCCCGAATATGAGGGCTACAGCTTTGTACGCTGGAGCGAGGACACCTCGTATATCACAAAGAGTATAGCTGTAAAGCCTGTCTACCGTGCAGTCAGCTTTGCAGGAGGAAACGGAACGGAAACTTCACCCTACCTTATTTCAGACAGAGAACAGCTTGACTTGTTCTCAAGCCTTGTAAACAGCTCGGATGAATATGCAGGTGCAAGCTACAAGCTGACCGCTGACATTATGTACAATGATTTGGCTGACTGCGAGTACTGGGGAAATGACAACCGTACAAATGAAGCGAACAATCCCGAACATATATGGACACCCGCAGGCACAGAGCAAAGACCGTTTAGCGGAAACTTTGACGGAAACGGTCACACAATCACAGGACTTTATGTATTCTCATCAGACGACTATGCAGGCTTCTTAGGCTACGCAAGAAATGCAGACGTTCTTTGTCTGAAGCTTGAAAGTGCTTATATCAAAACCGAAAACAGCTTTGCAGGAGCAATCGCAGGCAAGTTTGAAAACACCTCCGACAGCGAGCATAAAATTCAGGCTTGCTGTGTAAGCGAGTCGGCAATAATCGCAAACGGAGTATCAGGCGGAATTACAGGTGAGTTTGAAAGCAACAGGGCAACAAGCGGTACGGTAATGTCAAACTGCTGTTCCGAGGGCTGCTACGTATATTCGTTATGGGACAGCATAACAGGCGGACTTGTAGGCAGTGTAGTTTCAAACGGCGGCACAATGGAAATCAGAAACTGCTATGCATACGATGAAATATTGCTCAACTACGGCAACGAGCAAATGCAGGCTGGCAAGCTTATCGGAAGCTTTAATACGACCTACGACAACAACGCTTTCTGCAAGCTCAGCAACTGCTATTATGATGCAGACAACATTCCCATAAGCGGCTATGAGGAGCTTTGCAACAATACGGGCGCATACTCATTTACAGATTTAACAGGCTTCGACGATAAAAACGCAAAGACGGTTGCCGCAAACTACAGTCTACAGAAATATTCTTCAGGCGACAGCTCACCCGAGCTTGGAGATAATGTGTGGGTATTAAGCGACGGCAGTGTTCCTAAGCTGTATTTTGAGCAGGAACGCTATGCAATAAGATATTACCTTGATGACGAGCTTGTCAGCGTTAAGTATTACCGCAAGGGCGAAAAAGCAGAAAACCCCGAGAGGTACTACTGCAACGATTACATAAGCACTGACTGGGAGTTTTCAGAGGAGGACTTTGACGGCATAATGCCTGCAAACGACATATCGGCTTACGCACACAAGTACAAAAGCGGAGATGTTGACGGTGACGGAGAACTGACTATAAAGGACGTAACCCTGATACAGAAATACTTAGCAGACGTGTCGGGGCTTGAGGGCACTCAGCTTGCCGCAGCAGACACAGACGCAAACGGTGTAATAAACATTCAGGACTGCACAGAAATCCAGATGTATAACACGCACTATATTGCAACGCTGAACGGCTCGGAAATTCCCGATGCACAGATTTTCAGCGCAGTACCGAGCATAACGCTCACCCTCAAGGACGGTACACCTCAGCAGTGGCTTGCAAACGACAAGGCTGTGTTTGAGCTGTACGACAAAGACACGGGAATTACCTATCCTATGGAGAAAACAGGAAGCGTGTGGGTAGCAGAGATTCCCAAAGCGGTATCGTCAGTAATCATTAAAAGGCTCAATCCCTCAAACGGAGTAGTATGGAACTCGTGGGAAACTGAAATCAGCGGCTCAACCTTCACAGCAACAAGCAGTAAATCGGGCGGCTGGTCATAAATAAGTAAACACTTCGCAGAAGGTTATAATATATCATTTTTAGTACGCTAAACCATAATTTAGTTTAGAGTGAAGAGTGGAGTGTGGAGAGTGGAGTTAATGGTCGCTACGCTCCGAATTTGTAATAGTGCGTGTTGTTTGGATAAGTTTGTTTGCTGAATTAATGTCGATATACTGGTAACGTTTAATTTTTTAGTGTAGGGAACAGTCTTGACTGTTCCGCAAAGTTACATCTGACCTATGGGTAATCGGAACGGTCAAGACCGTTCCCTACATTAGTTAAAAACACAAAAATCCACACCTGCGGCAACGCCGCATATAAATAAATTCGGGCACTAAACCTTTGAATTATCGCAACCTATCCACTCGACCACAACTCCACTCTCCACTCTCCACACTCCACACTAAATTATGGTTTATATCATTAATTAAGCGTGAATTTAGGGCTGAGTAAAAGGGATAATCAGAATTAAAAATGAAAAAAATTGCATTATTACTTGCATTTTGTATGATGGGTACAGCAGTATTCTGCGGCTGCGGCGGCAATGACAACAAAGAGAGTTCAGTCAATGAGTCGTCAGCTTCTCAGAGCGCAGAATCATCTGACACAGCCGAAGAGAACAGCGCCGAAGCAGACGTAACAGGTACATGGGGAATGATAGAAATTATTGACGCTGACGGCAACAGCCAGACATTTGAAGAATATTGTGCAGCACAGGGAGTTGACCCCGAACAGGCAGATTCTTCCTACACATTAAACGAGGACGGATCGGCAATTGTAACAGTTGCCGGTGTAGATGTTGAAGCAAGCTATGAATTTGACGGCTCAATATTAACAGTTACAGCAAACGGTGCGTCAACACCCTATACATACAACGCTGAAAATGAAACCCTTGAATATACAGACGCTAATACAGGCTCTACAAGCGTAATGGGTAAAAGATAACGGCTATCTAACCGAAATATAATAAGGAAAAATTGTTGTTGAAACAATGACTTGAAAGCTGAATAGCAACTTTATAGAGGAAATCACATAAATTGTGGTTTCCTCTTTTTGTGCAATTTTTATACAATAATTATTGACAATTGAAAAAATATTTGTTAAACTATTATTAGTAATAAGTCTTATTATTAATAAGGGTGTTTCAATGAAAAAACAGAGAGACTCAAAGCAGCGACGGATGATTCTGGAAGCTGTAATGAAAAGAAACGACCATCCTACTGCCGATCAGATTTATATTGATGTTCGTGCAAAAAACAACAAAATCAGCAGGGGTACGGTGTACCGTAATCTCGGTATCTTGTCGGAAAATGAGGAGATTACAAATGTTAAGGTGCCTGCGGCAGACCGATACGATTCACGCAAGGACCGTCATTATCATATTTACTGCATAGGCTGCGGAAAGACCTTTGACGCTCCGTTAAGCTACCGTGCCGATTACGATGAACAGATTGAAAGGGAAACAGGCTTTCAGGTCAGCCGTCATCGCCTGATATTTGAGGGTTTGTGTCCCGATTGTATAAACAAAAAATAATTTTAAAGGGGAGTGTTATATGGCTGTATATAGATGTAAGATTTGCGGAGCAATCTACGATGAGGAAAAGGAAGGCAAACCTATCTCAGAGCTTGATTGCTGTCCGATTTGCAAGCAGTCTGTTTCAAATTTTTTACCTTTACCGTCGGAAGCCCAGGAGCCTGCGGTAAAATCCTATTCAGGCAAGCTTGACTATGACAGCGCAACTGCACGTAATGATGCGTCTGCCCGTTATATGTCTGAAATTCACGAAATGGCGGTAACCGGTAAGTCAATCGGCGGAGCTATGAGCACAAAAATGCCAATGCCGAACTGGGATGATGTGCTTCTGCTCGGTGCTCAGCTTAATCCGCCGCCGCTTGATGACGGGGAAGAGGTTGACGCTGTTACCGTAATCGGTAAACACGCAAAAAAACCAATGGTACTCAACAGTCCGATTTATATTTCTCATATGTCCTTCGGTGCTCTGTCAAGAGAAGTGAAAATTGCACTTGCCAAAGGCTCGGCAATGGCTAAAACTGCAATGTGCAGCGGCGAGGGCGGAATTCTGCCCGAGGAAAAGCAGGCGGCGTATAAGTACATATTTGAGTACATTCCGAACAAATACAGTGTAACTGATGAAAATTTACAGTCATCAGACGCTATCGAAATCAAAATCGGGCAGGGTACAAAGCCCGGAATGGGCGGACACCTGCCCGGAGAAAAGGTAACGCCCGAAATTGCGGCTATCAGAGGGAAAAAGCAGGGTGAAGACATACAGAGTCCGAGCAAATTCCCTGAGATAAATTCAAAAGAGGACCTTAGGGATATGGTGGATATGCTCCGCAGACGTTCAGACGGTCGCCCTATCGGCATTAAAATTGCCGCAGGGAATATTGAGAGTGATCTTGAACATTGCGTATTCGCCAAGCCTGATTTCATTACCATAGACGGAAGAGGCGGAGCTACAGCCTCAAGTCCGCTGATGCTTCGTGAAGCAACCAGCGTTCCGACTATCTACGCACTGCATCGAGCAAGAAAATATCTGGATTCAGTCGGTTCGGATATTTCGCTGGTAATTACCGGCGGACTTCGTGTGTCGGCAGATTTTGCCAAGGCACTTGCTATGGGTGCTGACGCTGTTGCAATTGCAAGTGCAGGTCTTATTGCCGCTGCGTGTCAGCAATACCGCATCTGCGGAAGCGGTAACTGCCCTGTCGGCGTTGCTACACAGGACCCTGAGCTTAGGAAAAGACTTCACATTGATACCTCAGCCCAGAGAGTGGCAAATTTCCTGAATGTTTCCCTTAATGAGCTGAAAACCTTTGCAAGAGTTACGGGTAACCGTTCAGTTCACGGATTGTCTGTTCGTAATCTTGTAACTACAAGCAGAGATATTGCACAATACACTGATATTCCCCATGCAGGCAAACCAATTACAAACGTCAATACTGACATAAAAATTGCAAATAATTCGGAGGTAAAAGCTATGAAAAAGTACAAATGTAAATTATGCGGAGAGGTATTTGAGGTGCAGGACGGAGAAACCCCTGTTTGCCCCAGATGTAAAGCAACGGGTGATAATCTTGAGCTGATAACAGATGCAAGTAAGAACAAATATGCAGGAACACAGACAGAAAAGAACCTGCATACTGCTTTTGACGGAGAATCAGGCGCAAGAAATAAATACACCTTCTTTGCTTCAGTTGCAAAGAAAGAGGGCTTTGAACAGATTGCAGCACTATTCCTTAAAACAGCTGAAAACGAGCGTGAGCACGCAAAAATGTGGCTCAAGGAACTTGACGGAATCGGAGATACTGCCGCAAATCTTGCTGCAGCTGCCGACGGTGAAAATTATGAGTGGACTGATATGTACGAAGGCTTTGCAAAAACAGCTGAAGAGGAAGGCTTCCCTGAGCTTGCTGCAAAATTCCGTATGGTAGGCGAAATTGAAAAACGCCACGAGGAACGCTATCGTGCTTTGCTCAGGAATGTAGAAACAGCGGCTGTTTTTGAAAAGAGCGAGGTTAAGGTTTGGGAATGCCGCAACTGCGGTCACGTTGTTGTAGGCACAAAGGCGCCTGAAATCTGCCCTGTATGTGCTCATCCGCAAAGCTACTTTGAAATCTGCGAAAATAACTATTGATTCTGAAATTTATCCGATACTTTCTTAAATAATTAAAAATCCGAACCTTTCTTTAAATTGTGATGTGCCCCTGTCAAGTGGACAGGGGCACATCACAACCTGAAATTCGAGTTATTACGACAGTCTAAAACGGCTTAAACGCAGTGTTTAAGCCGTTTTTGCTTGACAGAGGAGCAGAAATGCCGACTGCTCATAAATAATGAAAAAATCACCATTTATTAAAACCGATGTACACACAAATCTTATTGAATTTTTCTGTCACAATGTCCTGCAATCCGAGGATTTTTCCAAATATGCTGTTTGTTACGCTAATATTTATTGCTTCATCATAATATCGGAATAAAAATTCTTTTTGTCATTATAGAATTTTACATATCCGTTATGCTTATTTACAGTGGTTTTTATTGATTCAAGTCCGATTCCGTTTCCGTTTTCTTTAGTTGACGTATATTTGCCGTTTTGCTTTTTGACAACACCGTCAAAGCTGTTTGTTACAACGATATAAATATCTCCGTTTTTTTCAGTATCTGCTTTAAAACTGATGTAGCGTTTACTTTCCTCAACAGTCAGACAACCCTGAATGGCATTATCAAGAAGGTTTCCCGTGACTGAGCATAAATCAACATCGGAAACCGTTATGTTATCAGACAGGGAAATCTGACAATTGCATTTTATGTTGTGCTTCAAAGCTTCATCATAGTAGTACCCGACAATGGCGTTGAGCGCATTGTGCGCACAGAATATTTTTTGACAGTGAGAAGTATCTATAGATACTCCGTATGAGTCAATCAAATGTATAAGCGTTTCGGTGTCGTTGCTCTTTGCAAGCTGTCGGGCTGCCCTCGCCATATGCAGAAAGTCGTGTCTGAGTCGGCTTGTATCTTCAATATATTTTTTCAGATTTTTGTATTCAGTTGCCTGAATACTCAGCATCCGGGCCTGTAGTTCCGCTTCAGACTTGTCGGTTATCGCTTTAGCTATTATGTACAGCATAATCTGAAACAGCACATACAGCAGCAAAAGTACAGCATCTGTTACGATATAGATTTCAAACAACCGTCCTACACTTACTGTCGAGTAATCCTCGGGAATCATCAATATGTTTGTTGCAGTAATAAATGCAGGCACAAGCCAGACGAATTTCCAAATGGCATTAAGGTGATAGTCGTCCATAAGCCACTCGATTTTCGGCAGGAACACAACAGATGCAATTAAAAAAATCAGTGCGATAATCCATTGAACAATCAATCCGTAGCTTTGTAAATCACCGATATTTCCGTCGGCGTTAATATGTGCCTCTATAATATAGCTCGACAGTCCTGCAAAAGAAAATATAGCTGTTACTGAAATAAACAAATACCACAGCTTCTTTTTGCTTTGTCTGAAAAATGTAAAGTAAAAAATCAAAGCCAACAGCATTACAGGTATAAGAAACGCATTTGAATCAAGGGATAATTGAACCTTGATTATTCCGCAGATAAATGAAATTACAATCAGAGCAGATACCGTAACCGCTAACAGCAGCTTTCTGCTTACTTTGCTGTGTTTCATAACCGGTAAAATACATATCAGTGCGGCAGGAATAAGTATGGCAAATTCTGCTGATGCCTGAAGGATATTGATTATACTCATATTATAAGCCCTCCTTGCGTCGTTTTTCAAAGCGTCGGCTTAAAAGGCTATGTTCAAATTCGTCCTTTTTTCGTCTGCTTATCGGAATTGATTTCTGATTTACCGTAATACAGTCAAAATTATCCACTCTGAGCACATTGTCAAGATTTACCATTATGCCTCTGTTGATTATAAAGAACTCAGAGGAGTTTTTTAATTCGGAGGTAAGCTCGTTGAAGGAGACTCTTACACGGTATTCATTATCCCTGACGGTAATAATGCAGTAGTTTGAATCAGAAAGTATGTACAGAATATCAGAATAAAGAACAGATATTTTCTGCCTTTCAAAAACAATATCAATGTAAGGCTGATTTTCGGGAAGAATTCTGAGAGCTTCGTCAAGTGTTTTATAAAGCCTTGAAATATCAACCGGTTTCATTATGTAGTCAAAGGCGTGACAGGGAAAAGCCTGTGCCATATGATCAGCGCTCGTAGTCAGAAAAATAAGAAGCGTATCAAGGCTGTGTTTTCTGAGAACAGCTGCGGTTTCAATGCCGTTCATACCTCCCATATAGATATCCATAAACACAATATCAAAGTGATTTTCCGTTACAGCCGCAGAAAAGTTCTCGCCGCTGTCGAATACGGAAAATTCGACTGACTGATGTGAATTGTGCGCCCATTGCGTCACAGCTTTACTTATCATCTGTTGTTCAGCTCTGCTGTCATCGATAATTGCAATATGCATAGCAATCCTCCGTTTAATTACTGATTACATATATTATACAACAAATTCCGCTGAATTTACATACCGTTCGTCCCTGATTTTAACCATTTGTCCCAATGCTCTTGAAATTCAGTGTTAAATATTGTATATTTAAGACAACATAGGAATGCGACTGTAACTGTATAGATTAAAATTTGAACGGAGGTTTTAAAATGAAAAAGACAGTAACCAAAAGAATAACGGCTTTATTACTTTCGGTTATACTTGCCGTTGGAATGCTGATAACTCCTGTATCGGCAGCAACAACTGTAAAAGGCGTAATGAAAGAAGTAGCCATTGACAAGCTTGTTGAAACAGGAATGCGAGTGGCAGCCGAAGCGTGTGAGGAGCTTGGCGAGGCAACGGGTACCGAAGCAGGTGAAGAAATTTTTTCTTTTATAGCAGACTGGGTTTTCTCAAGCGGTGCAGAGTCGGCAGCAAATAAGGCAAAGGAGCTGTGCGAGGAAATTCTTGAACAAATCAAAGAACTGGAAATCGAAATAAACGACGATTTTTCTGTTGTTGAAAGTCAGATAAGCCAGGAAGCAGTCAACGCAGCAAAGACAAATCTCCAGAATAAGTGGAAGAGCGATGTTGACAATGTAATATCATACAATAATGCGACTGCATCGCTGGACAGTTATAAGAGCTATTTGAATAATTCCATTGAAAATAATGCGAAATATCATGACGGAAGTATTACGTATTCAGAGCTTCAGGATTCGGTAGAAGCGGATCTTGAAGATCTGCTTGACGCATTTTACACAATGTACGTATTAGTAGACGGCGAAAGTTCCTCAAGCGACGACAAAGACTATGCAATGTTTCACTCTGAAAAAATGAATGCAACTTTTGAAAATATGATTACTTTGCTTGCGACAAATCTTGACGCCGTAGAAAGCGGTTCGGTTGAGGAATATGCCGTTCAGTATGCTTGCAACGCATTTCAGTTCAGTCATCAGCAGTATTCATTTGTACATAACTATGTGGAAAAGCAGATTCTTCAGCTGATACTTGTTGAAATGATGTATAACGAATATTTGTATCAGCAGGGCGCTTTTATAGAAGATTATGAAAGCGAAGGCAAGGATTCTAAGGCTTATCAGGATTACCTCGATCACCAAGACGACTTCTATAAGCTTATGAACGAAACTGTTAAGAATCATATAACAAATATGCTTAACAGGGAAGTGGTTGCTGACAGTACTCAAAAATTCTCCCTTGACAGCTATATGAAGCCCGAGGATGCGGTGGCAGACGATTTAAAAATAAACGGTTATAAAACATATTATTCTGTTCATGGTACAACTAATCGTAAATATATATTTGATACTGTGCGTTTTAATCGTGTTATGACGCAAACAGGAAATAAAAATAATGTTTATTACATTCTTGACCCAAGTCAGTTTTCCGATTCTAATGCAACAAAAGCACTTGCAATGGATACGAAAATCGATAATTCAGGCGATTTTGATACACACATTCCAAGCTGTGACTATCTGAATCTTACCAACAATTCTATGTCTGACGGAGTAAACACTTTTGCTTGTTCTGCGGATATTTTCGGACTTTTTGACACAAAAGCATTTCGCTGGCTTGACAGCAAGCCCTCTACATATCTTAAGGAATATATTCCGAGCGGAACAACCATTTTTATGACTCCCAAATATGAATACGGTACGACTGCGCTTTTTGACACTACCTATGAGAAATTCTGGGTTATCGAAGGCGATACAGCAGTATCCGGCTCTGATGTATCAACCAAGGAGTATTCCGCTGAGGCTTTCCAATCTGATAAAGGCGGCGATAAATATAGTTATTCGGTAGTTCTTGCAAACAACAGCGATGAATACAAGCAGAAGGCTGCCTTTAAAATTCCCGCACATTTAGAGGCAAGCGTTACCGACAGCGACGGCAATAAAATCATTGACACAACAAGAGGCGACGCTTCTCCGTCAGCCAACATCACTTCGGGTAAAATGCTCACAATCAAATTCAAGGTTGATGACGGCTACTGTGTTGAATCGCTGAAATGCATCAGAAATAACAGCACTTCAACCGAAACTGTCCTTTTTGACAGCGACGATATTGACATTCTGAAAACGGACGGAGAATATTACACATTTTCTTATCCTATGCCGTATTCCAATACTACCTTTGAATTTAAAGTAGTTTCGGATGAAGGAGAATATGATATTTGGACTCCCGAAGACCTTATAAGCTTTTCGAATGATATGAACAACGGAGTTAATCCGGATACAACCGCAAATTTGTGTGCCGATATTGATATGACGGGCTGCGAGGGTAAGTTCAGTCCTGTAGGAAACTCCGCACATCCCTTCAAAGGAGTATTTAACGGTAACAACCATAAAATTGAGGGATTGAAATTTGAAAATTATGATTACAGCGGTCTTTTCGGATATATTGAAAATGCAGAGATAAAAGACGTTACAATCAGCGGAGATTTTTCTCTTGCGGAATCCTCAAAAATTAAGCAAGCAGGCGGAGCTGTAGGCTATGCAAACGGCGGCAGTCTGACAAATATCACATCGTATGTCACCATTTCAAATGCAGGCGCAAATCTTGTTTTACCAAATGTCGGCGGTATTGTCGGTTCGGTGGGAGAAAATGAAACTACAATCGAGAATTGTTTGTTCGGTGGAACTCTGGATCTCTCTGGTTGCGTACAGTATACAGGCGGAATTGTCGGCAAAGTTGAAAAAGGAGCAGTAATTAAAAGCTGTGCGAGCGTGGGCACGATTAATACCGCTAAATCTTCAGCTTTTGCCGGCGGAATCCTTGGCTTTCAAAAAGGAAAAACCGTAACCATTGAAAACTGCTACAATTATTCAAAGATTGGCGGTTCTCAGGAAGAAGATCCTGACAGCCTCTTTGGTGCAATTATCGGATATATAGACGCGGAGGATGGTTCCGACAATATAAGTGATAACTATTATCTGGATACTTCCTGCGATAAAGTTATCGGATTTTCTTATGCTAATATCGGCGATCCGGATTCATTAGCAACGAAAAAGTCAGCGGCACAGTTCGCTTCGGGCGAGGTTGCATACCTGCTCAATCACAAGGTGACAAATGGGACTCAGGTGTGGTATCAGAACATTGACAACGGCAAAACTCCCGATGCTTACCCCGTATTTGAAGGCGGAACGGTTTACTTCGGTTATGCCTGCGACAGTGAAAGTAAGATATACAGCAACTATGAGTTAGGTGATGACCCTTCAGGTCACAAGTTCAACGATAACGGTTTCTGCACAAAATGCGGACAGTATCAGCCGGCAACTCTTAACAGCGGTGTTTACGAAATCACCAATGCCGGAAATCTCTTCTGGTTTGCTTCTCTTGTAAACAACGACAGCACTCACGCTGAGTTTGATAAACAGAATACAGGTGCAAACGCTGTTCTTGTTAAGGATATTAATCTTGAAAACCGTGAATGGTCGCCGATAATGAACTTTGTCGGTACATTTGACGGAGGTAATCATACAATTTCAAACCTTAATATTACAAACACTTCAACATATTCCGGATTGTTCGGAAAAACGTCGGGAACAATAAAGAACTTCACCGTTAAAGGTAATATAACTCTTTCTGCAGATGGCGATATGATTGGCGGTGCAGTAGGATATGCAGACGGTGCAACAATAAAAAATGTTACCTCATATGTGAATATTTCAAATACAGACGGAGCATTAAAGCATATCGGCGGTGTTGTAGGCGGTATCCAAAACAATGAAACATTTGTTGATAAATGCGTTTATTACGGTACTATGAATATAAAAAATTCCACTGACTGTATCGGCGGTATCATAGGTTACACAAACGGCGGTGCAAGAATCAGCAACTGTGCAAATCACGGTGCTGTAAAAACATCCAAAGAAGGAGCATACACAGGCGGTATTCTCGGATATGTAAACAACACAAATCCAACCGTCAAGGACTGCTACAACTACGGAACTGTAAGCAACAGTGGCGACACAACCTATTGCGGAGCGATTATCGGCTGTGCAAGAAATTACACTACATCAAATATTGATAACAACTACTATCTTGACAGCTCAGAAACCCTTGCTTTTGGCAGCGGCAGCAAATCAGGGGCAACGGCAACTGCGAAAACCGCTGATGAATTTAAATCGGGTGAGGTTGCTTATCTCCTTAACCACAAGGTGACAGACGGTACACAAGTATGGTATCAGAATATAGACAACGGCAAAACTCCCGATGATTACCCCGTATTTGACGGCGGTACGGTTTATTTCGGTTATGATTATATCTGTAATGCAAGCGAACAAAAATACAGCAATTATCCGTTAAGCAGTAATCCGACAGTACATAATTTTGACAGCAATGGATTCTGTATAAACTGCGGCGCATATCAGCCTGCAACACTCAACAGCGACGGTGTTTACGAAATCGGCAACGCAGGTCAGCTCTTCTGGTTTGCTTCCCTTGTAAACAACGACAGCACTCACGCTGATTTCGACGCTCAGAATACAGGTGCAAACGCTGTTCTTCTTAAGGATATTAATCTTGAAAGCCGTGAATGGTCGCCGATTATGAATTTCAGCGGTACATTTGACGGAGATAACTATACAATTTCTGACCTTAAGATTACGAACACTTCAACATATTCCGGATTGTTCGGAAAAACATCGGGAACAATAAAGAGCCTTACCCTAAAGGGCGACATAACCCTTTCCTCCGACGGAGATAAAATCGGCGGTGTTGTGGGATGTGCCGGCGGTGCGACCGTTTCAGATGTAGTTTCATATGTCAATATTTCAAATACAGACGGAGTGCTTCACCATATTGGCGGTGTTATCGGCTATATTGAAAATATTGAAACATTTGTTGATAAATGCGTTTATTACGGCACTGTAGATATTAAAAATTCCACTGACTGTATCGGCGGTATAGTAGGTTACACAAACGGCGGTGCAAGAATCAGCAACTGCGCAAATCACGGTACTGTAACAACATCCGAAGAAGGAGCATACACAGGCGGTATTCTGGGATATGTAAACAATCCCAATATAACTCTAAAGGACTGCTACAACTACGGAACGGTAAGCAACGGCGACAGTACAACCTACTGCGGAGCAATTATCGGCTGGGCGAGAGATTACACTGCAATTAATATTGACAACAACTATTATCTTGACAGTTCATCAACACTTGCTTTCGGAAGCGGCGGCAAATCAGAAGTAACGGCAACTGAGAAAACCGCTGATGAATTCAAGTCGGGCGAGGTTACATACCTGCTCAACCATAAGGTTACAGACGGTACACAGGCTTGGTATCAGAATCTTGACAACGGCAAAATTCCTAATCTGTATCCGACTTTAACAAACAACAATGAAAATACAGTTTATACACTTCTGGATAACAAGGGTTATTCTAACTACCCGCAGACTGAAAAGATTTCCGTACTTGAGCGTGTTGATCTGAGAACCTACCACCGTATTCTTAAAAATGACGGTTCTTTCAGCGACAGCTCCCAGATTACTACAGGCTTCGGTTTGGTTGATAACAAAAACAAAATCATAACTGTATATACTACGGAAAAAGCCGAAAGATTAGGCATACTTGCAAATCAGGGTGCAGACGGTTCAGCCGGCTTTATGACTCTTGAGGGCTACGATGAATTCAAGTTTGACGATAAAACCAGTGCTGACCTTATCGCCGAGGGCAGTGAGCCTGATATTTATGTTGACGCTAACAAGTGTATATTTATCAAGATTCCCGAGGATGGCTCTGATGTTACAGGACTTACGGTAAATTACACTCAGAAGCCTACTTCGGAATATAAAACAACTCAGTACACTTTGAATGTTGTAACAGTTTCTCTCGAGCATTTTAATACAGTAGGCGCTTCATATGTGGCTCTCAGCGAAAATGACCCTGACTACGCTGTTGCAGCAGGCAGCAAAACAGATGAGCCATCTACAGAAGAGCCGACAACAGCTCCGACCGAATCAACTGTTGAAGAACAGTCCACAGTTTCTTCCAACCCGACGGCTCAAGACTCAACTTCTTCGACATCAGGCTCCGACACAACAAAATCTGCATCAGGCACAGCTGTACAGACAGGCAGCGTAACAAGTGGTGCCATCCTTTTGGTATTGCTTATGTCAGCAATGGCGTTCTTGTACGCATACAGAAAAAGAAGGTCTGAAAAATAAAGGAAACACTGAATAAATCACACTGAAAGCTGTTTGCACATCTTGCTTGCATATTTTCCGTCAGCTTACCTAAAAAATCCTCGTAATGCGTCAGCATTACTGCGGTTTATTTCTCCAACCTGACGAAAAATCTGACTACGCAATATGCACAAACGATTTAATCAGTGTTCCCTAAACAGACGGAACGATAATTTTACACTGCGGTACCTCTTTTCGGGGGTACCGCTGTAAAAGTATATAGGACTTTTATATGTTTTTACAGCGGTATAGCATAAAGGAGAGTAAAATTTGAAAAAATTAATTAAAAATACATTATCATTTGCGTTTGCTCTCATACTGGCATTTTCTTTTGCAATAAATGCGTATGCAGTTGAAAGCAGCACTCAACCGACAACTCAATACATTAAGTCAATGGTGAAGAACATTACCGTTGAGGGCGGAACGTTCACAACCGATTTCAAGGCAGGAAATTACACATACAGTGTTTACCTGAGGGAATTTCAGGAGAACCTGAGCATAACCGTTGAGCTTAACAACCAACGCTTTGAATACGAAATGAACGGTGAAAAAAGGCTTGTCAGAGAAAGCGACAACGTTGTAGTCATCAAGGTAACTGACCCGAACGGCGAGTACAGCGACGAAAAATACACGCTTAATATTTTCTTTGATACAGTCGGACTGACATATCTTGATGTTGAAAACGGTATATTTTCTCCGCAGTTTGATAAATTCCACTCCACTTACTATGTGATACTTGAAAATAAGATTGACAGCTTTGAGGCAGCAGGCGTCAACTGGAAAACTGCGAACAAGGATGCCGTTGTTGAGGTCGAATGTCTTAGTGAGCTTAATGAGGACGGCACTCTTCCCGAGGGTAAACGCACGGATTACAAGCTCAAGGTATGTGAAACTGACGGAACAAGTAAAAATTACAAGCTCAGATTATACAGAAAATCATCAACTGTATCTGCAATTGATGAAAATGCGTTGCTTGCAAGCATAAAAATCAACGGCGGTGCAGTTGAAATGCCTGCATTCAGACAGCAACAGTCGTTTTACGATGTTATTGTACCTGCGTCTATAGAAAAGCTTGACGTTCAGGCTTATCCTGCTGACCGAAGTAATGTGGCACAGGTTATCGGAAACACAGTTATGAAGGCTGACGAGCCTGTTTATATAACAATAGTTGTAACGTCGGAAAAATACGGCACAAGCAGTTATTATACCCTGAGATGTCAGTATGAATCCGCTATGTACACAGAAAAGTATACTGATTTGCAGCTGCTTGCATATGTGTCGGTTGCTCTGATTTCGGGCTTTATTATCGGCTTGGCTACAGCCTTGATAATCAGATATATAAAGCGCAGAAAAGTGAAAAGCGTTAAAAATTATAAACACTTAGAAAAGGAAGGTGCAACTGTTGAATAGACTGAATATGCAACAGAACTGTAATCAGAAAAATTCAATAAGATTAATTCTGCTGTTTTCAGTGGTGTTCAATTTGCTTTCTTTCCTTTTGGTCATAGCAATTTATCCGCCTGTCTGGTACACAAACGATGACTATCGTATGATGACGATTGTGTCAGGAGCTTATACAGGAACACCGAGTGCAGATATCGTATTTATGCGTTATCCTATAGGGCTTATGCTTTCGGGTTTGTACAGCCTTACAACACAGATTCCTTGGTACGGGATTTTTACAATGATATGTATGTTTGTTCCGAGCTGTATTTTCTGCTATTATATTGTGAAAAAGGCATATTTAAAAAATTATACTCTTTTAGGTGTGTGTATATATGTACTGGCATTTTTGTTTTTAATCAGAAAATATATCTGTATTCCGCAGTTTACACTGACCTCGGCATTTATGGGAGCTGGTGCAATTGCTCTGCTTTATGAAATGCCTGCACACAAAAACAAAGGTCATATTATATTCGCTTCAATCTGCGCCGCTCTTTCCTTTGCAATACGCTCAAAGGCGTTCTATTTGCTGCTGCCTATAATGGCTCTGATTATTATTGTAAGGCTTGTCAACGAAAAAGGAACAAGAATATGGAAGCCTTTTGTTTCGGTTTGTCTTGCAACGCTGGTGCTTTGCAGCGGCGTGTTTGCTGTTGATTATCTTGCGTGGAACAGAAGCGAGGAATATCAGGAGTTCAAAAGCTTTAATATCGCTCGTTCAAATGTATATGACTACGGAAGTGTTCCATCATATTATGACAATATGCCCTTTTATGTTGAAAACGGTATCAGCGAGGTCACTTATCGTGCCATTGCGTCAAGGTATCTTGATTTAGACGATTCGGTAGATACCGAAACACTTGAGACTGTAGGCAATTACATACAGCAGATCAGTACAGAGTCGGGAAGCCTTTTTGAAAGAATAAAATCGGCTTTTGAAGAAACAGTTGAATATTGGCTTGATTGCAGTGACGAAACAGTAAAATACTCCGTGCTGTTTGTGTTTATTCTGCTGGCTGTCGTGCTGATATTTTCCGCAAAAAAGAAAAAGCTCAATATAATATTTCCTGCAACGGTTGCAGGTATCGTGCTTGAATCTGTCTATCTTGAATTTTCGGGCAGGCTGATTGTAAGAGTTGTAGATATGCTTTTGCTTGCTGCCGGAATTCTGGGTTGTCTTATAGCGGTTGATATGCTCAGAGTGCGTGAAAAATCTCTCAGAGAATATTGCTCTGCATTATTGTCGAAAAAGAAAAAGCTTATTTCAATGGCTTTGATTGTGCTTTCCGTAGTAACCGTAGTTTTTGCAGGTGTTATCTGCCTGAACACAGCCTTGGAGAATAAGTACCAATCGGTGACAGTAACATATAATTCCCGGCTTGACACGCTCAAAGATTATGCAAAGCTTCATCCCGAATCGTTTTTCTTTTATGATTCCAATGATTTCATCGCCTGTACGGGATATGTTTTTGAAACCTACGACGAAGGAGAGGTGCTCAACCATGATTCCCTTGGCTCGTGGAACTGTACCTCACCGACATATTATCAGAGGAACGCTCAGTTCGGCTTTACTTCGTCGGCTGACGGTCTGACAAGCGATGATTGTGAGGTCTACTTTGTGACTGCAAATTCAGTAAGAACCGGTATGACAAAAACACTTAAGGATAAGTATAACAAAAAGCTCAGTCTTGTGGACTCAGTTGAGTCAGAAACATATATTTTACATATTTATATGGTGGTTGATGATGACTAAAATTTCTGTGATTATTCCGTGTTATTATTCCGAAAAAACCATAACAGATGTGGTTGAGGAAACAATAAGGGAATTTGAAAAAATGAATAATTACGCTTATGAATTTATCCTCGTCAATGACGGCTCGGATGACTCAACATTCGACAGGATTTGTGCACTTGCAGAAAAATATCCGTTTGTCACGGGTGTTGACCTTGCAAAAAACTGCGGTCAGCACAATGCAATTATTGCAGGAATGAAGCTTGCAAAGGGGGAATATATCCTCGGAATGGACGATGATTTCCAGACTCATCCCTCGCAAATCTTCAAGCTTACCGACAAGCTTGAAGAGGGTTACGATGTAGTTTACGGTAAGTTTCCTCACAGACATCACAGTCTTATAAGAAACCTTGAAAGCAAATTAAGTGAGCTGTCAGCTCGGTTTCTTATTGATAATCCGAAAGATATAAAAGCCTGCCCTATGTACATAATAAGACGGTTTGTAAGGGACGAAATCATAAAAAGCCACAGCTCATATACAAATCTGCGAGGACTTTTTCTGAGGACGACCTCACGTATTGCCAATGCCGAGATTGAGCATTTTGACCGCAAAAGCGGAAAATCAGGATATACCTTCAAAAAGCTTATGCGTTTGTGGTCATCATATCTCAACTATTCCGCAAAGCCCGTAAAGCTTATAAGAAAATTCGGCTTATTGATATTTTTTGCGGGACTGATATATTTAATTTCTTCGCTCATTCTGCAAATTCCGACGGTGAACATTATTGCTTCTGAAATTGCGGTGTTTGCAGGCGTCATAATTTTTATTCTGGGACTGCTCGGCGAGTATCTTGTAAGACTTTTTATGGTGGCGACAAACGAGCCTCAGTATGTTATAAGAAGCATTATACGGGTGAGTGACAATGAGTAAAAAAATACTTATTTTAGGTGCAGGCAACGCACAGCTTGACCTCATAAATTATTGCAATTCAATAGGGCTTGAAACCTACGGATGCAGCTATACCGACACCGACAAGGGAATCCCGTTGATAGGACATTTTGCTCAGATTAACATTACCGATACCGAGGCGATAAAGGCTTATTTTCTGAAAAATCAGATTGATTACATATATTCGGTCGGAAGCGATATAGCAGTTCCTACAGTATGCAGGGTGGCTGAGGAAACAGGAAAATTCAGCTTTGTTTCTTCTGAAACGGCAGAAATCTGTTGTAACAAGCACCTGATGCGCAAGGCTCTGGGTGACGTGGGATACAACCTTACCTACGCTGTATGCTCGTCATATGAGGACGCCGAAACGGTTGACTTTTATCCTGCAATGCTCAAGCCTGTCGATTCTCAGGGACAGCGTGGAGTTTATCTTGCCCGTAACAAAGATGAAATCAGAAAATATTTTGACAAGTCAATTTCATACTCCAAAAGCGGAAGGGTTATCATAGAAAAATATGTTTCGGGCGATGAGGTTTCCGTTAATGCGTATGTAAAAAACGGTGAAGTGATTTTCAGCATTATTTCTGACAGAGAATCCTTTAACAGCCTTCCGGGCGGAATTATCAAGGCTCATCATCTGCCCTCAGTTTATGAAAACACTGAAACCGCCGAAAAAATCAACGAGCTTGTAAAAGAAACTGTCACAAGGCTTGAAATAAATAACGGCCCTGTTTATTTTCAGCTTAAGATTTGTGACGGAAATCCGTATCTGATTGAAGTAACTCCCCGTCTTGACGGATGTCATATGTGGAAGCTTATAGACCGATATTGCGGTATAAATCTTTTTAACCTTACGATGAAGCATTTTTTTGGTGAGGATATTGAAATAGGGAAATACGAAAAAAGCAGATATCCTATGCATCTGGAGTTTTTCTGCGAACCTCCCAAAACAGTTTTTAACGAAAATAAGTACAGCGGTTATTTTGCCGATTACAGCGTTATGTATTACCAGACAGGCGATACAGTCCGAAAACTCAACGGTTATATGGAAAAGTGCGGTTACAGAATATATAAATCACCCCACACAATCGGCGTCATAGGCGGAAGCGGATTTGTGGGGAGAAGCTTTGAAGAACAGTACGGAAAACGCTTAACAGTTAAGAATATTTCAAGAAGCAACGGTTCAGTTACCGAATATTCAGAAAAACAGCTTGAAGAAGCACTCTCAGGCTGTGACAGCGTTGTTATACTGGCAGGGAAAAAGGTCAGACAGAATGAAAAGCAGTCGCTTTCGCTATATTATGATAATATCGCTGTTGTTGAAAACACCCTGACAGCGTGTTGTAAGCTTGGAATAACTAATATCGTGTTCACCTCGAGCAGATGTGTATATTCAAACGAGCAGAGTGTACCGATTACAGAAAACGGAATTATCAGCCCGATAAACTATTACGGAATTTCAAAAGCGACGGCTGAACTGCTTTGTACATACTATAATAAAAATTTCGGTCTTAAGATAAAAATCCTTCGTCTTGCCCAGGTAATCGGCAACGACAAAAACGGATATATGACAGACAGATTTATAAGCAATGCACTGTCAGACAGCCCCCTTACTGTGTACGGAAAAGCTGAGGGCAGACGAGATTATATTTACATAAAAGATGTCTGTAAAGCGATTTACCGTTCACTTGAAAGCTACGGTAAAAGCGGAATCTATAATATCGGTTCGGGCAAGGGGACAAGCTCAAAAGAGCTTGCCGAGGCTGTTATACACGGGCTTGAATCGGAATCTGAAATTATTATGCTTGCAGACAAACCCGAAGACGCTTCGGTAACCTATCTTGACGTATCAAAAGCGAAGGAGGAGCTTGGCTTTTCCTGCGAATTTTGTCTGAAAGAGGCATTTAAGGACTTATCAGAAAAAGGTGTGGTATAATGGAGATACCTTTTAACATACCTCCTGTTGTGGGAACCGAACAGGAGTACATAAGCGATGCAATCAACCGCAGAAAGCTGTGCGGAGATAATTTTTACACAAAAGCATGTGATGAGTTCATTGAAAACAAGTTCAGGGCGCAGAAGTCGCTGCTTACAACCTCCTGTACTCACGCTCTTGAGCTTTCAGCAATTCTTTGCGACATCAAACCCGGCGACGAGGTTATAATGCCTTCGTTTACTTTTTCGTCAAGTGCAAATGCGTTTGTGCTCAGAGGAGCAAGAATCGTGTTTGTTGACATACGTCCCGACACTCAGAATATTGACGAAAAGCTCATTGAACAGGCAATCACGCAGAAAACAAAGGTAATTGTTCCTGTTCATTATGCAGGCGTATCCTGTGAGATGGATATGATTAATGAAATTGCAAAGCAATACAAGCTTTATGTGGTGGAGGATGCGGCTCAGGCAGTAAACGCCTATTACAAGGGACAGGCATTGGGTACTATAGGTGACTTTGGCTGTTACAGTTTTCACGATACAAAGAACTATACAATGGGAGAGGGAGGAGCTTTGCTTATCCGTTCCTCCAAAAATAATATACGCTCGGAAATTGTGCGTGAAAAGGGTACTAACAGAGCGGAATTTCTGCTCGGAACGGTTGATAAATACACCTGGGTGAGCGAAGGCTCATCATATCTTCCGAGTGAGCTGAATGCGGCATATTTGTATGCGCAGTTACAGAATATTGATGAAATTAATAATAAGCGTTTGGATATATGGAGCCGTTATTATTCAAATTTAAAGGATTTGGAAAACGCCGAAAAGCTCCGTTTGCCGTATGTGCCTGAAGGCTGTCAGCATAATGCACATATGTTTTATCTTAAAGCACGTGATATTGAAGAGAGGGCACGGCTCACTGATTTTCTGCACAAGAGAGGAATTACAGCACCGTTTCATTACATTCCTCTTCATTCTTCCCTGCAAGGCAGGAAATGCGGTACGTTCTGCGGAGAGGATAATTACACAACCGATACATCCGACAGGCTTATAAGATTGCCGTTGTATCTGGATTTGACGTCCGAACAGATTGATTATGTGTGCGAACAGATTTATGCTTTTTATAAGGATAGGTAGCAATGGGAAATACAATAAAAAAGCCGAATGTTAAACAGACCGTTTTTCTGCATATAAGTATTCTGATTTTTTCGGCTACAGGTATTTTTTCAAAAATGGCAGCTAACAACATCAGCCAAAACGGTATTTTTGACGTACGGACATTTATTTTTGCAGGACTTATGCTTGTCAACTGCGGAATATATGCGCTGTTCTGGCAGCAGAATCTCAAGCATTTTGAGGTGAATGTGGCTTATGCTCACAGAGCAGTTTATAATGTGTGGAGCTTGTTGTGGGCATTTCTGATATTTTCCGAAGCGATTACCATCGGCAACATAATCGGCACGTTATTGATTATTGCGGGAATACTGGTGATTCAAAGTGAATAATATTTTGTTTTATGTTCTGATGTTTGTCAGCGCATTCATTACAGCTGTATCGCAGATAATGCTGAAGGTCAGCGCAAATAAAAAGCACAGACATTTTGTTTTTGAATATCTGAACCCCTATGTGATGCTGTCATATGCAGGCTATGTGCTGGTGCTTGTAATTAATGTGATTATCTATACAAAAATTGACTATAGATTCGGAGTAGTTATAAATTCGCTTTCGACAGTGCTTATAATGGTGCTTTCAAAGCTCATTCTCAAGGAAACTATGACAAAAAAGAAGATTATCGGTAATGCGCTGATAATTCTGGGAATTGCGTGTTTTTCTTTATTTTAACGCAAGGCTTCGACGGTTAATTAAAGGAATTATTATTGCAGGCAAGGTTTTATGTGCATTTGCTCAGAGTGGTATAGGAAAAGAAAAACGGCTTAAACGCAGTGTTTAAGCCGTTTTTGCTTGGCAGGGGGCAGAAGGATGCCAACTGCTCGTAAGGAATATATATCAGATATAAACAACGTTCAGGTCTGATGTAGTTTATGAAAAAAGATTTATTCTTATTTGCTGTAAACCGTATCTCCGTTAATTATAACGGTTTTTACTTCTCTTGTATCTATTGCATTAATTTCCGGAAATACAAGCGAGCCGGCTACGGTTGAAAAAGCCAATGGAATTTCTTCCTCGTAGTAATCCGCGTTTTCGTCTTCTCCAACGCCCGATTTGCCGCCTGCGTCAGGATGGAGATAGTAAACCGTACCGTCGTTGAATACAATTTTAGAGGTTCCTGCTACGTCTACATCATTAAAGCAAAAGTTATCATAAACGTTATTATAAGTCACTTCCTTACCTGACCAGCCGGATTCTTTCGCTGACTCTTTATCGCATTGACCGTAAAGATAAACGGCAAACGGAGTTATCTCCATTTTCACCTTATCGGCAATCGGCTTAATAACATTCGGAGCGTCTTCAATAGTCAGTTCCTTGCTGATGATGCCGTCTGATTTGTAGTTGAGGTCAAAGCTGATTTCAAAGGGAAGCTCAAAAATTTTTTTATCGCACCAACAGTACTTCATCTTCTGACCGCTCTCTATGGTCCGGCAGTCGTCTTCTGTTATGCCGAGCTCCTGCAAACGCCTGTCAATCAGCTCTTCATCAAAAGGCTCGGTATCATCATAATCCGAATAAGTTTTTCCCGCATAATCCACCTCATAAATAACCTCATGAATATTATAGGCTCCAATGCTCTCGCTTGTTACAGTCGCTCTGCCGTCCTTAAAGTCTCCCTCAAATATTCTGCTGAAAATGAATAGCTTAATACTCTTATTATCTTCACTGAGCGAATACTTTATTGTATTTAATGCTTTGTTGTGTGATGAATTACCGTTTTTATCTACATATTCGGCTTTGCAGGAAAGGTAGTCGTATATGGTTTTATCCTCAGGCATAGGCGTCGGCATATCTTTAAACCAGCAATGCGGTTCTTCGTAATCTTCATCAATAACCGCACTGCCGTCTTTTTTGGTAATCTCAATTGCAGAGTACAGCCTTTTGCTGTCACCCATTACTCCGAGAAGCTCAACATTGAGGCTGTCGTCACAGCTGATAATCTCTACATTTCCGCCGTCGTAAAGTCCTGCGGAATTCATACCGCTGTTATTGAAAAGCTCTTTGAAAATACTCTGAACGCTTCCTGTTGCAAAGGCTCCGACTGTGCCGGTAATTAATATTACCGCTGCAACAAGTAAGGCAAATAACTTTTTGCTGAATTTCTTTTTGCCGTTTTTATCGTCAATACGCTTAAGCACTTCTGCCTTGATTTTATCAACGTCAATATCAATACTTTCACAGGCGTTGAATTCATCAATATTCATAAGTTCATCGTCGAATTCGTCAAAAACTTTCTTGAATGTAGTTTTCATATTGTGTAACTCCTTTCAATAAGTTTTGTTTTGATTTTATTGCGGGTTCGTCTGAGCTTTGATTTCACCGTTTCGATGTTTATTTCCATAGCCTCGGAAATCTGTGAAACTGTCTGATAATAATAGTAGTACCTGATAAGGATTTCCCTGTCGGGTAACTCTATTTCCTTGATAATCTCACGAAGCTCCCTATGTATGTCCTTTTTCTCGGTTTCATCCGCAATAGAAAAATCATCCTCGGGGTCGTAGTCGTCAATATTGAGAACAGCTTTATTTCTGTTGACTGCTATTTTATTAAGTGTGCGGGTTCTGGCGATACAGCAGATATATCCTTTCAGCTTGCCCTCCTGCACTTTTTCTGCATTATTCCAAAGTGTAACAAACACATCCGCAACAGTTTCCTCAATATCTTCCTTTGTAAGACTTCCCTTTGAGATATTGTTTACAACCGTTGCTGCAAGACGTGAATATTGCTCTATTACAGCTTGTAATGCTTTTTCGTCGTGTTTTTTCAGTTTCAGCAAAAGTTTGTCCTTCAATACTCTCACCCTCTCTTTTTTATTGTGAAGCGCTTCTATTAATATAAACAGTCAATTGTTTGATTTGGGTGCATAATTTTTGAATTTTATGATTATCCATTTAATTCGGAATTCGGAATGCGTAATTCGGAATTAAATGCTCACGAAAAATTGTAGGGAACGGTACGGCAGTTGCCCAAAACCTCTCAATCCCCTTATTAAGGGGCAGAAACCCCTGTGTCGTTCCTAACTGACATTCATCTAACTTATATAGGAACAACACAGGGGTTGTTCCCTACACTAAAAAACTAAACGTTGCCTATATATCAACTTAAAATTCGGGCTGTAATTTTTCCAAACAAACTGACTTTTCCACTCGATTTGCGAGCCGAGGCACTCGGCTAAATTATTGTTTACTTAAACGGATAACCTTTTCTGTCCTTTATTTATTGTAGCACACTTATCCGCAAATGCAAAAGTGTGCAAGCTGTTTTTTAGCTTACACACTTTATTCAATATCCTTACCGAGGAGTAGACAGGGGATAGGCAGGTAGTACATTGATAAAATTAAAAATACACATATTGTATGAAATATAACATCAGCTTTTGATATTAATCAGTGTAGGGAACGGTCTTGACCGTTCCGCTGATTTACAAGCCAACTCTTAACCGACTCGGAACGGTCTTGACCGTTCCCTACATTTGAGTGTGGTTATTTTCATAACAAAATTGATAATTTTAGAATTAACACCGTAGTATGGGATAGTTTGTTAAATGTCTGTGGGTTTATTCGTAGGTGAAAAATTCTGAAATAAGAATATGCTCGTCACTCTCGTTTAATGCAAGCAGCTGTTCTTTTGTAGCTACAATAAAGATACAACCCTGAAAATCATCATAATCATAGCGCGATGTGTTACTAAAATAATTCTTAATAATTCTGTTGCGCTGGGGATTATAAGAAAAGCTTTCTTTATCAAAGTCGTATAAAAAAATTACTGCATTAAACGTCTGATTTGGACTTGCATTATTTACTCTATCAGCAAGATAACCGTCAACAAATCCGTATTCAGCTCCACTGTTTGATGCGAAATAGTCAATACAATAGCCATTCGGGTCTTCGTTAAGTGCAACAAGCTGTGCCTTGGTTGCGCACACTTTCAGTTCATTGTATTCACTATTATAA
The DNA here is from genome assembly GCA_051893995.1 of Ruminococcus sp. Taxonomy (GTDB): domain Bacteria; phylum Bacillota; class Clostridia; order Oscillospirales; family Acutalibacteraceae; genus Ruminococcoides. The sequence continues at coordinate 54,365 of JBJFHX010000161.1, read as the reverse complement.
AGATACTTTTCCGGATTACCAAAATATGTATAGAGAAAATCGTTGACATCAATATCATCACTAAAAGTGATACTTACAAGAAATTCATCCGTATCAGAAGCATTTTCCATATCAGCAAGCAGCTGATCGCTTACAATTCCCCATTCCTGCTCATATACAGGGTATGATATGTAAACGCTGTCACCGTAACCGTTTGCAATATTCAGTAAGGTTTCCTTTGGTAATGATGTATCAATATATCCTTTTTCAGCGTCATAGGTATAATAAAAATCATTAGACAGATATTTCTCAATTATACTGTCAGCCAATGCGTCATTGTTGTCACTCAGAAGTGAAATTCTGACATAATAATGAACGTCATCAATTCCAAAGCGTTCGTCATCTTTGATTTCATCGGCAATTTCAGATGAAATATTGGATGGGAGCTGGTTTTTAAAATACTCACCCAGCTTGGAAGATAAGCCTGCAAGGTATTTCTGAATATCTGTTGCATCGTCAATACTTATGTTTTTATCTTCTGTAACGTCAGCAACCTTGAGCTGGGAGCTTTCAAACTGCGTGATGTCCGCAATAAATTTCTGAATCAAGGTTACATCAATAATACTTATTTCACCGTTGAGGTCTGCATCACCCAAAATATATTCTGCCTGAACATTGTCAGGATAGAACTGCTCACTCAGCCATGCAGTTCTGCCCTGCATCCAATCAACTGCATAGTCAAACATTCCGTTAAAATTATTATTATATGTCTTTTTAGCTGTTGTTATCATTTTGTGGGTATCAGAATCATATTCTGCTGTTGTCAGCTTTGTATGGTCAGCAATCCAGCTACTACTTGTTTTTAACGCCCAACCACTCTGATAGTTCATTTCCGCACTATCTGCGATAAGGCTGTAATACTGTTCGTATGACTTCATAATGCCGTTATCCGTTTTGCCGAAGAAATCGTTGAGTGCAGGAACAAAATCATCAAACCATATCTGCGGTATGGCATTAAGCACATAATCATTCTCCGAAATACAGGCAATTAAATTGCAGCAATTATATCCAAACTTGTATTTACACCACCAACCGGTATAATCTTCGTAATCGTCAACATCCATATTCTTAAGTTCCTCGCTGACGCCTTTGGCATTGCCGAGTGAATTGTCATAATCCCATACAGGCGAGCCGAAGAATTTATACGTACCGTTTTCATCCTGTTTCCAGGTAAAGAATAAGCTTGAAACGCCTGAATCCCAGTTTTTACCGATTTCATTTATAAGATACAGCTTTGCAACAGAATCAACGTCTGCAATCTCTGAAATATCTTTATAACCGGAAACAGCAAAATAAAAATTATTGAATTTTTTCTTTACATATGCCTTAACTTCATTATATCCTATATCGCCTTCATTAAGTTCAGGTGATTTAATTGTAACATTTATTGAGTCTGCGCAGGTTACATAGTAATCCTCGCCGTCTGTTGCATTAGGGTCAATTTCGCAAACAAATGGAAAATCGGTATTCACCGTTCCGTCTTCATTAAGATATGCCTCATCGTCAATATCGTTAATCAGGCTGTTTTTACCAACCTCGATTTTCTCGCACATCTGATAGGAACCCCAGTAAAATCCGTTGACATAAAAATCAACATAACGTGAATCAGAAGCATAGGGCATACCTACAGCGTCTGAAAGGTCATAGAGAAATCTGTTCCTTGAAAGAGAATCATCCTGATAATTTGCAAGGATTGAATATTTTTTACCCTTACTCATTCCTGCAATGCTTACATTATCACTGTATGTAATATTGTACGACTTTTTAGGCATTGTCCAGGTTGTATTGCCTCTGCCTTTAATCTTTTTGATTGAAGTATTGTCAATGCTTCCGTCAGGCTCTACAATTGCTCCTGTTGCCGAAGTACTTCTCGACTTATCTTTGTTAAGATAGGTCGTAAGATTTGTGCCGTTGCCGTCTGCATCTGAATTATTGATATATATTCCTGCCTCTGCATTTGATTTCATAAACTTCAGTGTATAGGTTTTGTTGTCAGCAGTAACACTGTAGCTTTTGCCGACTTCATAGTTAATCTGTGCTGTTTCGCCTGCCGCTATTTCCGTGCCGTTTACATTTACAGGCTCAGAATAGGCATTGTAAATATCAGCCTTGCTGTTATCAGCAGATACCGGCAAAAAGAAGTATTTTACTGATGAATCGGACTCTTTTAAATTTGTAAGATGCTCACTCTGCCACGACTGCCACGCCTCGGTGTCAGCGGAATTAAGAACACCGTGAGTATAAAGAGCCGGTGTGGTGTCAAACGATATTGTTGTTCCGTCTGATACACTGAGGGAATTGTCTTCTAACGCTCCGACAGATACAGCAGCCGTACTCATCATAAGCAAAACAACAAGAATGGACGCAAAGATTCTTTTCATTTTAACCTCTCCTTTAAAATAGATGTTCGCACATATTTAGTTATATATTGAAACATTTAAATATTTCATTTTTAGCAAAAACTTGTTCTTCAATATTCTCACCCTCTCTTTTGTATTATAAAGCACTTCTATTTATAAAAACAATTAATTGTTTGATTTGGGTGCATAATTTCAGGATTTTTTCTGATTTTATCAATAATTTTGATGATGACAATATTGTTGCTGTTGAATCTTTCCGCTGAATCTAACATGCTTTGGAACAAAATCTGTAGTTTATTTCTGTTCAACCTTTATGCTAAATCCGTAGCTATATTACGGTTAAGAAAGTGCATATTTCAGGTATCTGACACAGCAGAAAAAGGACGAGAAGTAAAAGTCGGCAAGCTCAAAAGCGCTACGAGCAAACGAGATGTTCCGCTGAACGATACTGCAATCGAAATGATACTTGACCTGAGAAAAGAATTCTACTTCGGAGAGGTCTCACCGCTGATACCCGATGAAAACGGCAACTTCACCCGACCGGTAAATTTCCGCAAACGCTATTACAGAATCCTCAAAGCCGCAGGAATAGAAACCAAAGGCTTGCACTCGCTCCGTCATACCTTCGCAACAAACCTCGTAAACGGCATAAAGCAACCTGACGGAACAATAAAATCCTTAACTCTAAGACAGGTTGCAGATTTGCTCAGACATTCAACTTCTGAAATCACCGAACTGTATTATGTCAAAAGAGATTTAACAAAGCTAAATGGGATAACGGATGGGTTTGAATTGTAAGGCGAAAAAACATCGGACTTGAAATTCACTTCAAATCCGATGTTAAAATTTGCTATGCCGTAATCAAAGAAAAGAATGTCTGCCACCTACTTTTTGCCTGTGAGGTAGTAAATTGCAAGCTGAGTTCGGTGTTCCATTTCTCCTTTTTCAAGAATGTTGCTGATATGATTCTTGACTGTGCCCTCGCTGAGAAAAAGTCTGGAGGCTATCTCTTTATTTGAAAGGCCGTCGGCAACCGCCTCAATAATTTCAAGCTCACGCTTTGAATAGGGCGTTGAATCAAACTTATCGCTTTTATGGGGCTGTGTTCCCATTTTTTTAAACACGCTTTCGTCAAGCACATTAATCCCGTTATACACGGATTTTATAGTCTGCTTGAGCTTTTCGGGAGTATGATTTTTAATCAGATACCCTTTTGCACCGTTGACGATTGCCTCCTGCACCAAATCATAATCGTCAAAGGTTGTGAGGATGAGCACCTTTCCCAGGTTTTCCTCGGTTATGATTTTAGTAGCTTTAATTCCGTCCATTTCAGGCATCTGAATATCCATAAGTATTACATCAGCCTGTTTTTCTCGGGCAAGTCTTACACATTCCTTTCCGTTTTCAGCACATCCCATCACTTCAAAATCGCTGTCAACTCCTAAAATTATGCTCATTCCCTCACGGACAAAATCGCTGTCATCTGAAATTATAACTTTTATTGCCACTTTTATTCCTCCTCTAATCTATCGGGATAAGCATATTAATTGTAAATCCGCTTGTCCCGTCAATATTAATTATTCCTCCGACGGATGCAATTCGCTGTTTCATTCCCTGTAATCCCATACCGTCAGTTATGCTGTCACAGCCCTTGCCGTTGTCGCTTATACAGCATCGCAATAACTTATTCAGCACGGATATTTCAATATCTATCCTGTCGCAGGAGGAATATTTCAACGAATTTGTAACAGCCTCACAGCAGTTGTCAAGAATTATTCTCCAGCTTTTCTCATCAATTCTGTCACTCTCACCCGTTACACTTAAGTTTGCAGTAATTCCATATTGCTCACGACAGTCATTGCATAGGGACGTAAGCTGCAACAGCGTTACTCTCTTGCTGTCAGGCCGTTCGTTCCTGAGCAATACTCTGATGTCGTCCATTCCTGTACGCAGGCTGTCAATAACTCTTTTCAGTATTTCCTCTGACTTTTCAGGGTCTGATGAAATTATCAGTCTGCAAGCCTCAAGCTGATATATCGAGCCGTTTACTCTGTGTCCGAGCTTGTCGTGCAGCTCCTGTGAAAGTCTTGCCTTGTCCTGAAGCATCATATTTTCATAGTAAAGGTTTGTTCTTTTGATTTCGTTTTTAAATTTCTCAGAGTTAATGTCAATAGAGTTTTTCAGCTGTAACTCCTGCTGTTCATAGTCCTCATTGGATTTGCGGTAGCTTGTTATCAATCCGTAATGCTGGTAATATATCACTGATGTCAGCAGACACAGCACAATCATCATATATTTATCATCTGTAAAAATTATGCAGGCAAGTGATGAAAGCAGAGAATACAAAGGCATATTGAATCTTGTTATAGTATCGGAAATCACTACAGGCAGCAACATAATAAATCCGCTTGAAAAGAAAAATATACCTGCTGTTACCGCAAGCCATTCAGATACAATCAAAAACAGCTTTTTATTTAAAATTTCATAAAGGCTCATTACGGCGGCACAAACAGCTGATACTATAAATATTTCGGCTGAATCATAAAAGCTCAGCTTGTTCTGAAGCATTATGTATGCTGTCATCAGCAGGGCATAACCGAACTTTACGCCTATAAAATAATCCTTTTTTATATTAATTCCGAATTTTCCGTTTTCGTTATCCAAAACCATAACTCCTCAAAATTAAATTGCACTTTTTAAATTCTATCACACAACACATTTTTTGTCACTAAATATTCCTGAACAAAAGACCTTTAGGCAGCACCTGTAATACAGACGCTGCCTTGATTTTATTTTTCTGATTTCTGTAATTTGGCACCTATAAATCCGGCAGTTATAATGAGTATAAGAAATGCCGCCGACGCAGTAAAGAATATTAAATAAACTCCGCTCTGATTTTTCATAAGCATTTCCGAGCATATCATAACCCACCTCTGAGGAGTGAGCATAGAAAGCTTATCCATCCAGTCAGGCAATGTTCCGAAGTTAAAGTAAACCTTTGAAAGAATATTTGTAAAAATCCATACTCCGAAGGATACATAAACCACACCGAGTATATTTTTGCTGAACATAGCCATTATCACGCAGAACAGATTGAATATTACTCCGATTACCGCAATAAACATTATGAATGACATAAAAGGAATTCCCATGTCTGTTCCTATCAGCAATAAAATCGTCAGGGCTGTTATTCCTGCCTGAATCAGTGATACAAATACTGCGGTGATTGCTTTTGCAAATATATAATTCATCATTGATGAACCTGACATTTCAATACGCATCAGCGTTTTGTTATCTCTTTCCGATATTATAAGATTTGCAATAAAACAGCCTGTAAGTATGAACGCAAGGGATAATACTGCAATTGAGTAGCCTATGTTTGAAAGACTGTTTGCCTGTTTTACAGTGAGTGTTTCGTTATCGTTTCCGGCTATAACGCTTTTTACCTCCGGCATATTGCTAAACGCTTCTTCTACCGAATTTATAAAAGCGTTATCGTTCTCTGCATTTAATGCGCATTGGAGCATAACGGAAATATTCTGATTGATAATGCTGTTTACAAGCTCTATGCGGTCGTCGTCCCGTCCCTTTATGACGTCAACCCTTGGAGAGCCTTTTTCAGTAATCATCTTTCCAAAATCAGCAGGAATATAGACAACCGCTGTTACCGTACCTCTTTCATAGTAGCTTTTTGCAAGCTTATCAATTTCTTCTTTTGTAAGCTCGGGTGTTTTATATCTGTAAATTCCGCAGATATTTTCCTGTGAAAGAGAATTCAAAAACATTTCCGAAATTTCATCCTGTGACGCATCTATAACAACAACACTTACCTTGTCAAACATAGAAGAAAGCGACGCTGACATTATTGATGCGTTTTCCTCTATTTCAACAATCTGTGTTTCTGTTTCATTGGTATTGCCACCGGTTTGCTGTATCATAAGAATTGACGCCGCACCTATCGGTATTAACAAAACGCAGATAATAAAACCTATATTTCGCATAAGCAGTTTAAAGTTGGTTTTCACCATTTTAAGCAGCACACTCATACGGTTATCTCTCCTTTCTGACCTTAACGGCAATTATTCCAAGAGGAATGCACACTGCAATAATTGCACATAAAATAAGTATAGTCGTGAAGGTATAATCACTTTGTCCCATAGTGTTAAGCTCTGCCAGGGAACGAATCATAAAATAAATCGGGGAGGTGTCCCTGAGTCCGTCGGCATATGACGCCATAAAGTAGCTTGCAAATGCTCCGCCGAAAAATCCCCAGTACATTGCAAGGCAATATATCAAGGCTATTGAAACAATGACATTCCTTACCAGGCTGAATATTACCGTACCTACAGCAGCTGAGGCTATGCAACCGAGGAACATAATGAAAAATGACAACATCGGAGTCTGCCAGCTTATTGAATAAAGCGGTGTGCAGATTGCGACTGAGATTCCTATCAGCAAAGCAATTACTATGCTTGTCGGCACAAACCTTGAAAGATATATTCTGAATGCAGAAACAGGCGAGCTTCTGAATCTCAAGCCGATTTTATTCTTTCGTTCACTTGACATTACAACTCCCAATACAATCATTGCACACCATATGAAATATACAGTATATGCAATTGTATAATAAAGCTGTGAATCAGGCATCGGGTCAACCTTTATCTCATACTGATTTGTATAATCCTTTGTCTGTGTTCCCAATGTGTTAGAAATAATCGAATATACTATCATCTTTACAATGCCGCTTTCGTTAGTATAATCCTCATCAGAATACACAGTACATCCGTCGTTTGTAATCTCAACAAAAATATCGGCAGTGCCTTCCTTTACCGGACTGTCACCTGATTTATCCTCATAATAAACAGCCTCAATCCCGTTTTCATCAAGAACACTTTTGATTATGTCCTTAGCCGGTTCAAATCTGCAATCCTTGCTAAAGCTAAAGCCTGCGGTACAGTTTTTGATTTCAAAATCATCAGTCATCATTTCCTTGAATACTGATGACAGAAGTCCGGTTACCACTACCATAATCAGTACAACGAGAATAATAGCCTTGCATCTCAGCATTAATTTCAGATTGTTTTTAATCATTATCACAGGTAATCGCCTCCTGCATAATCACGAAGCTTTTTGCCTGTAAGAGTAAGGAACACTTCCTCAAGTGAAATATTGCTGTCGGGTTCTGATGTAACCAGCCTTACAAGCTCTTCTCTTGTGCCAACTGCAATTATTCTGCCGTTATCCATTATTGCAATTCTGGTGCAGATTGCTTCAACCTCTTCCATATAATGACTGGTGTATATTATTGTTGCACCGTTCTTGTTGGCGGTTTTGATTTTTTCAAGAATAAAGTTTCTTGACTGAGGGTCAATACCAACCGTAGGCTCGTCAAATATCATAAGCTCAGGCTTGTGACCGATTGCACAGGCTATGTTTAAACGGCGTTTCATTCCTCCCGAAAAATTCTTGGCATAGTTATTTTTCTTATCAAGTAAGCCTACAAATTCCAAAGACTCATCTATTGCCGACTTTAATTCCTTACCCTTTATTCCGTACAATGACGTGAAAAGCTCTGCATTTTCCCAAGCCTTCAGATTACCGTGAATTGCAAGCTCCTGAGGAATATATCCTATCTTCTTTTTGATTTTCCTCATATTGCTTGAAGCATTCATTCCGAAAATTTCAATATTTCCGGAGGTAGGCTTAAGAAGTGAGCAAATCATATTAAGCGTAGTGCTTTTGCCTGCTCCATTAGGACCCAGCAGACCAAAAATCTCACCTTCCTTTATTTCAAGCGAAATATGGTCAACTACTGTTTTATTGCCGAATTTTTTGCTCAAGCCGTCAAGCTTTAATATAGTTTTGTTTTCCATAAAAACTCTCTCCTTCAAATTCTGTAATTACATTTTAACATCCGACAGAAATATCTGAAAGTGAATTTAGAAATAAAATCAATATGACTTTTGTCACATTAATTAACCGGAAATAAAGGATATTGGGCTTGAGAAATAATACTCACAAATATAGTGTTTTTTGCTATGCTGTAAACAAAGGAAAGGGTTCGGATTTTTAGTTTCCGAACCCTCTAAGTATATATGGTATTTTAACAATATAAATTTTCTAATTTAATCGCAGGCGGAGTTTATTATGTAATCCAGAACATCTTCGGGAGAGTCTACAATAGGGAATAGCTGACTTTTGCTTTCACCTTTTTTAATCCCAAAGCCGTAACTTACACCGAGAAAATCAACTTCTGCCGCAACTGCTCCGTATGCGTCGTATTCGGAATCGCCCACCAGAATTGCCTCAGATGAAATCATGTTCAGAGTGAAAATCACCTTTGTAATAATGTAGGCTTTTGTACAGCTGTCAGTGCCGTCCCAGCCGTGAATAACGTCAAAGTATTCTGAAAGTCCTGCACTTTTAAGCATCTGTTTTGCGTAACTCTCTGCCTTAAGCGTGGCTACTGCAAGCAGATAACCGTTTTCTTTCAGATTTTTCAATAGCTCCTCGATTCCTTGGTAAGTACAGAACATTTCGATTCCCTCGCTCTGATAATGCGAGCGGTAGGTCGCAATTGCTTCTTCAAGCTGATTTTCGGAGTCAATTTTATACAACCGCTGAAAACCGTCCTTAAGAGGTCCGCCGATTACGCATTTTTTATTTTCTATTGTGTTTTCCTGTAAATTCAGAAATTCTCCTGTTTTGCGGTAGCAGTGCATTATTCCCTCGGAGGTGTCAAGCAAAGTACCGTCCAAGTCAAATATTATAAGTTTTTTCATTTGTGCTTTCTCTTTCTCTGCCCGGCGATTATCTCGTCAAGCTGTTTTTTGTTTGCAATGTATTCCTTAAGTCTTACCTCTGTAGCCTCTAAAACGCCCTCAAGCATTCTTATTTTTTCGCTGTCACTGCGTGAAATTGAGTGAATGTCAAGTGTAACTCCCGTGTATTTCAGCTCCTTTTTCTGCCGGAATTTTTCAGCGGCGGATAGTATTTTTTCATCGGTTGAATACAAATAAATCACCTCGCTTGTTTTGCTGCCGTTCTTGTCTGATATATCAATGAATATCGGGCGGATATGTCTGAAAACGTCGGTATGCACCCCGTCAAAATAAACGTGTCGGTTATGTTCGTTGAGAAAAATTATAAATTCCTTGTTCTGCTTTGAAACAAGATAGTTGCAGATGCTCTCAACATCTCTTGAGTCGGGCAGATTGTCCGAGATGATAACGGCATTTTCAAGGTCGTTAAGCTTGCTGTCGTACTTAAATTTCAGATACAGCCTTTCACTTTGGCTTAATTCCTTAAACAGCATTTCGTTTGCGTTTGTCATAATTTTGTCTTTGCCGTCGTACAGTGCAGATGTCAGCAGAAGAGCCGCAAAATAACGGTGGAGATGTCTGAAATCTTCCATAATGCGGTTGTCAAAGCAGATTATTCTGTCGCTGTAACTGCCGAGAGATTTTACCGCAGTGGAATATGCGGCTATTGCAACTTTCAGCTTGCCGCAAAGCGTGTACGGCAAAAGCTCGGAGGGCATTGCAAACGGCAGTACAGTTGCGCTTTCGCCGAAAATCTCATTGTAACGCCCTGCAATATCGTCGGGGTGAGGCTTTACTGTAATGTGCGTATCCTCAAGAAAATAGTCGGCAAAAAGCTTGTAAAGCAGGTGCTGGTCTTCAAGCGGCATAATCCCGAGATTAGCCATATGCTGGGTTAATATTAGGCTGTTTTTTGCTCCGTTTTCACCGACAGCTCCGTTTACTCCGAAAAAGGAAAGCACACGCTTTCGCTGATTTTGGGACATTGATTTTAAAATTCTTGTCACGGAAAAATCGGTCATTTTTGAATTGTAATAGCCGTCCTTCTGGCACATTTCGTCGGCGAGAATTTCAACGGCGCTGTCGTTGTTGCCGAAGTAGCCGAGCACGTCCATAAGCTTGTACTGCGCCTTGTTGCGTTTCATATTAGAGAGCATAAATTCGTTGTCGGACAACACTCCGCAGCCCTCTTCAAAGCAGTGATATTTGATTTTATTCTTGATTATGTACCAGCCGAAAGGAAAATGGTCGGGGCAGAGATAAACCTCGTCCATCTTTTCAACGTCAACAGGAAGTATCTTTTTGATACCTCTGCAAGCTGAATTGAGTATAAAACGCTTTGAACGGTGCTTTGCCTCGTTTTGCCTTGAGGTGCTGTTCACATTTGATTCTTCAAGCAGAAACACCTCGTCAAAAATTCCCGATTCTCTGTAGCGTGACAAAAATGCAACCGAGTTTTTGTGAATGTCCGAAAGGAGTAGAACAGCCTTTTCATCCGACTTTTTTGTCAGCCTGTGCAGAACACAGCATTGAATGTGATAGGTGGTAAGTGCGTAATATAAAATCATTTTTAATCTCACTTTACAAATTCATTTTCAATAAGCTTGCCGAGCGTTCCCATTTCGTAAGACGCAGAACCTACGGCTCGGTTGACGGGATAATCGGCAAAAAGATTTTTAAAATATTCGGGGCAGGAAATAACCTGACGGCAGACTGCGTATGCGTCGCTTCCCGAAATGTTGCACATAAACGGATAGTCCCTGAACGCAGTCGTGTAATCGTTTACAAAGTCCTTTATGCCTTGCTGAATCTGCTCAATCATCTCGTAACCCTCGGTTTCGGGACAGTCAAATTCATATTTTATTTCGCCGTTTTCGTCATAATCAAAGCCGATAAATGAGGGAGAGGGCGCACTGAGCATAATTTCCGTAAACACGCTGTACATCTGTTTTACGTTGTGGTCACGGCGTATTTCACGGTTGTCACGCTGTGAGAACATATATGAGGAAATGACGTTTTTTGTAAGCTGAGCTTCGATAATGTCCATATCGTGAAGATAGGTTGAGCCTGCCACAAGTCCCGTTACCTTGCAGTCAATCTGCCATTCTTCCTCGATAAGATAACGCAGTGCCGAAAATCCGCTTGCCGCCCAGCCTATGTCGACGATACAGGCACTTTTGCTGTTGCCGATAGCGTTTCGGTAATATTCCTCTGCCGCTTTGTTACTGCGCTCAAACCTCTTTAAAACAATGTCCCAGTTGTCGGTAAACACCTTGACTATGTCCTCGTAATTTTCCTTTGTAAGTATGGTGTCGGGTATAAATCCGCATTGTTCAAGCGGCTTTTGCATCTGCGGCAAGTCCATTGCGGCAAGTATTTTTTTAAGCGTCATATTGCGTGGAATTTTGTATTTTATGTATCTTAAAAGCAGTTCATTTCTGAACTTTTTGACCGTCAGCTTTGTTGCCGCCGAGCGTGACCAGTAAACATATTCCGTCTTTTCGTCGGGAAACAGCTTATCGTAAATGGCTTTGAGAATATGACCGTCACGGGACAGAAACAGTATTTTTTCAATATTATTATTCTTGACAAAGTCGTGGATAAAGTTGCAGTAGCCGAGCGTTAAAAAGCCTGCATAGGTGTAGCCGTATTCATAATACTGTGAGTAGGTTTTGTCACCGTTTTGCAGTTTTGAATTGACAATTCCACGATATGCAGAGCCGATAAGGGAAGTCATATCAAAGGCTCTGTGAGCGTTTCCTCTTGCGTTTACGTTTTTGTAGTAAACAGGCGTAAAACCGCTTTTTTCAGCCGAAAGGTTGTCCGAAACGTAATTGTCGCCGATGTGAATGTAGCGTGTGTTTTCGCCGTACTTTCTCTTTACGATTTCAAAAAGTTCGCCTGTGCGCTTGCTTTTTCCGTATTCGTTTGAAACTATGATTTCGTCAATACCGTCATAGCCGCACTTTTTGAGCATCTTTTCAATTACGTCCTTGGGAAGATACATATCCGATACGGCAATGACTTTTTTGTTCAGATTCTTTGCCTCTTTAAAAACGTTCTGCATATAAGGATTTGCAAAGACAAGATTAAGTTCCGTTTCAATTTCGTACTGCATTGCTTTTTCGGTGTCGATAATCACAAATCTGTTGAGCTTTTCGTAAATATCACGCAGAGTTACCTCGTAACTGCCTGTTTTTTCAAACGCTTCTTTACGTGCAAGCTTTTCCGCAAGCTCTCTGTAACGCTTGAATCCGGGGCACTTGTTAAGCTCGCCGAGAATAAAGAAAACAGACTTCGGATTGTCAAACGGACGAAGGATAAGCGTGTCAAAAACATCAAAGGAAATTACGTCTTTCACAAGAAAATTTTTAGCCATAAGGGTATATGACGGTCGCTTTGCAAACGAGGACTCGGGTGCGCTTGTGCAGGGCTTTATCGTGTATTTCTTGCGTTCATACACATACGGTTTTGACCTGTCTTTACCGTTTATTAACGCAGAAAAATACAGCGATAAAAGGTAAATACTCTTGCGGAAAAAGCCTTTGTCGCAGTCGCCGTATTTGTAAAAGCCTTCAAGTATAAAACGGCTTTTCATCAATGCACGTGTTTTCAGTTTTTTCAGTTTTCTTTTTGACTTATCAATCAGCTTCATCAGGATTTCTTTTTGCTCCTTTTTCCCTTGTTGTAAATTGACGGAGTGACAAACTTTATCTTCATTTTCTTTGAAAGGCTTTCAAGCTCTTTGCTGATTGCAAGCGTTTTCTCCTGCAACAGAACAGGCTCGTAAATTCCGCAGTAGTCATTGTTAAAGTAGTTGCCGAGCGGATTTTTTGAAAAACCGTCGTAGCCTGCAAGTGCAGCGCTTTTTACAGAGGTCTTTTTCAGCAATTTCAGAATCATTATTCCCGAGCTGTCTGATGCGTCGTTTGATGCGCTGATAAGCTCGGAGTAGTTGACCTTTATCGCTTTTTTCGGCAGTTTCGGAATGTTTGAGGTGAAAATTGATTTTTTGATGTCGAGCTTGTCACAAAGCTCTTCATACCTTCTTGCATTGCCGACAAACACCATATCGGGGTTAACAAAATCGGGAATGAAGTTTACCGAAATTACAAACGGTTTTTTCTTTGAAATATATTTTAGTATAGTATCCTTTTTGGATTTAACACTTTCTCCGGGTGCAATTACAAGAATGTCCTTACCGTCAAATTTCTTGCGGAGCTTTGTGATTGTTTCAATGTCGTTTACGGCGTTGCTTTGGTAGTTCTGGTAGATGCGCTCAATAAGCTGTTTGTTGAAAAAACGCTTTTGCTCCTTCGGTAACTGCTGAAGAATATTGCCGATTGACGACATTGAAAGCGAGTGCTTTGTCATCAGATATGTTGCGTAATTCGGGTGACAGTTGTTTGCCGCCGACAGAAAATAAGCCGAGTTATATCCCCAGGGATTTGAAAGCGAAATCGGCACAAGGTACTGGTCGACGATTTCAAGAACAGGCAGAACATCATAGTGAGCCGAGTATTCTTTGTTGAGATAATTCATAAACAGCTCGGAGCATAGGTTGCCTGCACCTCGTCCCATACCGTTTGCACTACAGTCAATTATGATTTCACGCTCTGTGTTGTACTCTGCAAGCGCCTGCGCATTTGAAAAGGCAAGCTGAAAATTGTTGTGCGAATGGTAGCCGAGCTTTATATCAGCGTCAAGGTTGTTGTCAACAAGAAAAACCTGACGAATCAAGTCCTTCTTATACATCATACCGAGCGTGTCCACAATGTAGAACGCATAGGGCATAAGTGTGTTTATGCGTTCAAGCAAATCAAGGAACTGCTTGTCGGTGTAGTTGGTTGTTCCGACAGGCTGCATAAAAAGCCTGTAGCCTTTATCCTTTATTATTTCGGCGTACTCAAACGCCTTGTCGATTTCATCGGGGTGGAAGGTAAGGCGTATTCCGGCAACATAGCTGTTTGATGAGTCGGAAATAAGCCTCGGGTTAATTTCCTTTTCGCCGAGGGCAATCATTGCAACGTACATAGTGTCGCTGTTTTTGCTTTCTTCAAGAAGTGCATCAATTGTTTCAACGCAGTTAAAAAGTGAGCAGTCGGAATCATAGGGCTTGTTGGTAAGAAAACCGCACTCTACAATGTCGGTGTTTGCCTTTGAAAGGTTAAAGAGAATATTCTGAATTGCTTTTTTGCCGAATTTCCAGTCGTTTATGTAGCCACCGTCACGCAGCGTACAGTCAAGAATTTTAATTTTACTCATTGTTTTCACTTTCGTTTTTAATGTAGTTGTCAAATATCACCTGTGCAAGCTCAAAGTCAATCGGTTGATTGATGTCCGTTGCCTCAATAAAGTCAACAGGAATTCCGCAGGGATTACAGCCTATTCTTCTGCCGTTTTGTATAAGCTCCTTTGTGTACACGTAAAGTCCCGTTGTTTCGGCAAAGACGTTGTTAATGTCCTGCGTTCTGGGAATCCTTGCGGTGTCATAAATTGCCTGACCGTCAATCCACAAAAATTCCTGAACGGTTCTTACCGTAAAGGCAGAATCGTATTCTTTTGATTTTACTTTCTGAATAGCCGTTTCAATTGTTGACGGTCTGATAAAGGGTGCCGTGGCGTGGGTGAGAACATACACGTCTGCGTCAACGTCCTTTGCAAATGCTTTCAGTACGTCAATAATCAGCGTTGAGCCGGTATCAAGGCTTTCACTGCGCTTTAAAAATTTTATGCCCTCGGGCAGATATTTTTTCACTTCCTCGTTACTGCAATATACGTATGACTCGTCAATGCCGTTTACCTTCGTAAGCGTTGACAGAATGTAGGTAAGAAGTGGCTTTCCGCCCTTGAACGGCTTTGTATTTTTGCCCGGCAGACGCTCGTTGTTGAGCTTCAGCGGAACAAAAGCTACTGTTTTTTTACTCATAAAATTCCCTCCTGTTCAGATTCTCCAAGTAGCTCGGCTCTGAATTTTTCGTCAAGCTCCGATGTGATTTTTTCACAATTTATTTCAACCTCTGCTTTGGAGTGGTAAAGCTTTCTTGTGATACTAATTTCACTTAATTTTTTACTCAGCAAAGTGTCGTTGCTGTATGCAAAAATAAGGTGCTCCGATTCTTCACAAAGGCTGTCGCTTTCGGGTATGAATTTTGCCTTGATTACAAATTTATCTCTGCAATTGTAATCTCTGCCGTAGTTAAGATTATTGCCTAGGTTTAGACAGAACAGCATACGACAGCTTTCAAGGTAGGCATTGTCCGTTTTATTTATTCCTCCGTCAACAATAATATCGTTTCCGTTTGCCTTTATGCCTGCGTTGTCAAGAAAGTTATGCACCTGTTCTTTGTTTATGTTGCAGACAGCCACTTTTTCATTTATCCCGATTTGCTTTAAAACCTCGGTGAATGCAAACATAGAATCAATGCGTTCACGGTGCGTTTCAATTTCGGTTGTAAAGGAATACGCCTTTTTGGCAAATACCGAAACGCCCCTTATAGAGGTTGAGCTTGCAGTCAGCACTGTGTCAATTTCACCGTCGATTGCAAAGGGCAAAAGCTCGGACGGAACGCTCTTTTCAAGTATCACAGCGTTCGGGAAAATCCTTTTGTAGTTTTGCCATCTGTCCTTGGGGTGAGGCTTGATAATCAGCTTGCAGTCGGGGCAGAAGTAATCGACAAGCGTTGTAGTCGTCAGCTCCTGCAAGTCAAGGTCTTTAATTTTCAGAGTGTTCAAATCCTGCGTGAGAAAAAGACAGATTTTTTTACTGCTCCTGATAACCGTTCTGATGTTCCCGAAAAATTCAAGAAGTACGGGAACCTTGTCGGGAATGATGTTTTTCAGAGCGCAATAGATTGAAAAATCAACCGCCTTCTCGTCGTGAAATCCCTTTTGCTGATGTCTGAGGTCGCACAGCTTTGCTTTGACATATTCGTTTCTGCCTGCACAGCCGAGATACTCGTTGATTATATAATTTGTTCGGTTGTTACTCTTTGTAATGGAAAGATAGCGGTTTTGCTCCGAAAGCATTCCGCTTGCGTCCTCCATATATGTGTAGCTGATTTTGTTGTTTATCAGATATATTCCGCAGGAATGCTGGTCTGATGCAACGTAGATTTCGCTGTACTTTTTCATATCGCCGCCAAACCAGTTTTCAAAGGCAGACGAGATATTGTTTATTACGGTTTTTATTTCCTTTTCACTGCTGTTTTCGTCAAGTGCAATCCCCTTTTTCAGCTTGAACTGTTGTTCGGGAACATAGCGTATTTTGTTGAAAAATCCGTATGCTTTCAGCTTTTCAAGAAAGGTGTTTCGCTCCTTGAGCGGCTTTATGTACTCAACAAGCAACAGCTCGCAATCCTTATCGCTGTTAAAGCACAGCTTATGAACAATGCAGTAAAGCAGATGATACATTGTTGAAGCGTGGTAAAGTACCAAAATATTCACTCCCGTTAAATCATATTGCGTATTTCGGATAACCCCTGCATATACAGTGCAGATGCGTCGTCGCCCGAAATTGTCAGCTCGGCTGAGGTGCCTTTTGTGTACCTGAAAAAGTTCAGCGAAAAATCAAGAATTGCACGGTGAATTTCATCAAGCTTTTCACTGTCAATTTTCTTGGGATAAATCCACCTTTTGCCGTCAGCTCCAATCTGACAAAGCAACGGCGTATTGCCCATTATTATCCTTGCCAGCGGCTTTATATCACTGCTTTTTTGCCCGAGCATATTGCTCATAGTTATGCAGGTATATGTTGTTTCGGGTTTTATGCTTTCTAAAATACGGCAAAGCTGTGACGTTGCACAGATGCCGGGAACAGGGTCTGCTATTACAATTCTTTTATGCTTTCCGATTACCTTGCTTATTGCGTTGTTCGCACCGTCACTTGACTTATCAGTCCACGCAGTAGCCATAATTCCCGATAGTGTAAGCGTGTCGGGAGGCTTTTTGAGTGCAGATACAGGATAGCGCAGAACGCTGTCAAACACACCTGAATATGCGTCGTCGAAAATCGGAGTTTCTTCAATAATTTCTTTCCATTCCAATGCCGACTTGTATTTATTTGCCGCGAGTGGTGACCAAGGGAAAAACACGATGTTTTCGGTGCTTTTGCAAAGCCGCTTAATCAGCCTTGCAAAGAATGAGCTTTCGTCGCAAAGACAGATTACATACTCGCCATTTTCTGCTTTTTGCAAAACCCTTTGCGCAAATCCTGTAACCGCAGGAGCAATACAGAGGAAAGACAGTTCATACTTTCTGCTCATTCTTTTAATTCCGCTGAAAAGGTTAAGTCCGCAGATTCCGTCGTAAACGTTTCTGAAATTGTCGCTTAATTTCGGGTGAACGGTACGCTCCATAAGTGCCTGAGGACTTCGGTAGTAAATAGGCTTACAGCCGTACTTCATAAACTTTTTTATAAACCCCTTGTAGTCGCTGCTGAAAACACCCGTAAATTCGGGATTGACAGGAGCTTCGTTTTTAAAGTACGTTTCCCACTCGGTAGAGATAATAAGCTTATCAACGCTGATTTTATATTTTTTTAAGATTTTTTCGATAAATTCTCTCGGGTATCCCAGACGTACAATTGCGGTAATAAATACGTTGTTGCAGGCTGCAATGTCAAGCAGTCTGACGGCATATTTGTTAGCAACGTAATGCTTTTCCATTGCCGAAAGCTCAATTTTGTAATCGATAACCGTTCTAAGCTTTGCGCTGATTTTTTTGTAAATCTGCTGAATCGGCAGCTTGCTGTTGTCGTACTGCTTTCTTAAATCGGCAAAGCCTTTTACTCCGATTTCTTTTTCAATATCCTTAAAAATGTCGTTTCTGTTTTTTATTGTGGTAACGGCACTGCCGAATATATCGATAATCAGTCGGGAGTTGTCAAGCATTCCCGAGGCAAGCTCGCATATTGCAGGACGGACGAAAATTCCCGAAAGATAAGCCTTGCCGATTTCCTCCGAAAACAGCCTGCGCTTTGAAAACGGAAGTCTGCAAAGAATATTGATTTTTATAAGATTAAGAGCAAATTTTATCGGGCTGTTTGTAGCCGCTTCACGGTCTTGATTCTGAATACACATACAATAGAAATTCACGTCGTCGTTTCCGTTTGTAAGCATATTGTAGATTTTTCTCACAAAATCAAGAGGTAATTTCTCAACCATATTTCTCTCCAAATTATTAATTCAGTAAGCATTATATTCTCAAAAAACTATGCGGTCAATAAACTTGATTAACAATTTACGACAAAAATACAAGGCCTTACAAAAGAGTCAGAAAAGCTGATAAAACCTTAATAATTTTTACAGTTTCGGGAGAAATTTCGGTTTATTTAAATCGGAATAATGCAAAATATTAACCATTTATTTTGCCTTTATAAAAAGTATGTAAATTTTCGTTTTCGTTACGAGAAATTTTGCAATCACTCTTTCCGTAGTCGTTTGACGAGTGTGATAGAATTATCAAAGACAAACGGGAGGAATGCAAATGAAAATAACAATTAACGCATTAAACAAAAAATACTTTTGGATTTTTATCACTTCGTTATTGACATCATTTTTATTAATATCAATTTGTTCGAAATCGTCGTTTCTCTATCCGCTTAATGACTGGGTTGATGCAAACTGCTTTTTTACGGTTGGAAAATCAATGACGAGTGGAATGGTTGTATACCGTGATATTTTTGAGCAGAAAGGTCTGCTCTTGTATGTAATTCACGCTTTGGCTTATCTGATTTCAAACGATACTTTCTTCGGCGTATTTGTTTTTGAAGTGATAAGTGCAACAGCGGTAATGATCTTTGCATTTAAAATTCTGTTTCTCTATGACTGCAAGAAAAGTGCATTTATATTTGCTCCATTATTTTCGGCTGTAATTTATTCCTCTCACGCCTTTTGTCAGGGCGACAGTGCCGAGGAATTTTGCCTGCCGTTTCTTATGTGCGGACTGTACCTTTCACTTAAATCACTCAAACAGAAAAAGGCATTCTCGGTAAAACAACTGTTCTGTATCGGAATTATTTCGGGATGTGTGCTGTGGATAAAGTACACAATGCTCGGTTTCTTTATCGGCTTTGTAATTGTTCCGCTGATTATGATATTAAGGAACAGGGAGTGGAAATATCTCTTAAAATGCGTCGGTTTTGTTGTGCTCGGCGTTGCGGCTGTAAGTTTGCCAGTGCTGATTTATTTTGCAGTTAACGGAGCAATGCAAGATTTGTTTCGTGTGTATTTTTATGACAATATGTTTCTGTATTCCGACGGCTCGCAAGGCGAATCGTTTTTAGCAAAAATATACGGAGTTTTCCTAAATACAGCCAAAGGTGTGTTTTATGCGGTTAAGAAAAATATTTTGCCTGCAATACTTGTTTTGTGCGGATTTATTTATGAGCTTTTAAAGGACGGCAGAAAAATGCTTGCAAACTATCTTGTGCTGACAGTCTTTACCGCTCTGTTTATTTTCGGAGGAGGCAGACATTATGATTATTACGCACTGCCGCTTTGCATTTTTTCGTTGCACGGATTTATTTTTGCCACTCAAAAGGCAGAAACTTTCTTAAACAAAAAGAGGAAAGGAGCATTTATAATTTCTGCCGTCTTTTCATTGATATTGTCAACATCATTATCACTTCTGATATGCCCGAATGTAAAATCAATGCTTGTGCCGAAAGAGGAGCTTGCACAGTATAAGTTTAAAAACATAATAAATGAAACGCAGAATCCAACACTGCTCAATTACGGAACGCTTGACAACGGCTTTTACACCGTTTGCAACATTGTGCCGAACTGTAAATACTTCTGCAATCTGAATCTTCCCCTTGACGACATAAAAATTGCACAGGACGAGTACGTAAGCTCGGGCAGAACCGATTATGTTGTTGCAAGGGGAAAGAAATATCAATTTGAAAATTACAGCCTTGTTTCATCAGCAACATCTGACTACAAAGGAGGAAAAAGAACATATTATCTCTATAAAAAGGAATAATAGTCAACTACATAAGATAACACAAAATAAACATTAATTTACATAAATAAGATAAAAATTGAGAATCTGATTTTACAATAGTGTTTTATAAAGAAGTTAATAAAATAAGAAAGGATAATTTTATGAAGAAAGCACACAGTAAAATCAGTTCAAAAATCATCGCCTCTGTAATGGCTATAACCATTTCATTATCAGGTGCGGCAACAAGTGCAGTTTATGCGGCTGATACCGACAGCGTAAACGGTACCCCTCTTATTTTTACGGAGATTGTACCCGACACCGACAATGTAAGCGGAGCTGACGCATACGAATACCTTGAAATTTTCAATTCAAGCAATTCTGACATTAAGTTAAGTGATTATGAAATTCACTATTCCTACACCAACAGCGATACTCTCTGGACTCCCGACCAGAGCGACCTGACCGTTTGTGCAGGTGGCAGTATCGTTTTGTGGGTACTCAACGGCTCGAACAACGAGCTTACACAAGCGGATTTTAACTCCTATTACGGCACAGACCTTGTAATTGGTGAAAACCTCGGAACAATTCATTGCGGAGGACTTCACAATTCAAAGGCAAGAAGTCTTGAAATCCGCACACCGCTCGGAGAAGTGCTCTGCCACATCGAATACAATGACGGCGATGTAAAAAAGGTAAAGCTTAATAAGGGAATTACTTTTGCTTACGAAAACGGCAATGTAAATGAAACACGGCTAGGTTATGAAACGGACGCAAATCCATCGGTTGTTGAGGATAATCAAAAGCCTTACGAAATGTTTTCCTTTACCAATCCTTCGGATTTATCGGCTGAACTCAATTGCACAGACAAGGTGCTTTTCGGGGAAAGCTTTAAACCCTCACTGATTGTTTCGGGCAGTAACAGAGCACTTAAAGCAGAGCTTGTTATTGCTTTTGAAAACGGTGAAAAGTCATATCCGTTTGCAAAAACGGAAAGCGGGATTAATGCTGAAATTTACTACAGCGAGCTTGCAAATCTCAAAAGCTTTTCCTGCTATGCAAGTGTATATGACGGCGTTACAACCTATACTACCGACAAAAAGGACGTAACGGTTTTTGCAGAGGGTGAGCTTGAGAATAACATCTCACCTCTTGTTGTTACCGAGATTCTTCCGGATAGCAGTAATATCAACGGCTCGGACGCTTATGAGTTTATTGAAATCTATAATAACAGTGATGAGGATATAGATTTCAGCGACTACAAAATATATTACAACTATCCCGACAGCGCAACCGACGCACTCTGGGAAAGCACTCCGGCAGAGGTCGTTATTCCCGCAGGCAATACTCTTGTATTCTGGATTAAAAACGGAAAGAACAACAGTCTGACAGTTGATGATTTCAACGCAAAATTCAATACAAATCTTGTGATGAATGAAAGCCTTGTTGAAATTTACAGCGGAGGTATGGCTAACAGCGGTGCAAGAGGCGTTAAGATTACCTCAAATGTAAAGGACGAGCTGAACTATGTCCTTTACAACAAGGGCGGTGCTGACGATACAACAGCAGATAAGTCAATTAAATATAAGCTTGATGTTTATTCAGGCGAGATGAATATGGTTTCAAATGCTTCTGAACCCACACCGGGATCGGTGACGGAAGACGAAAAACCCGATATGACAGCAAAAACAGTTAAACCGGAAAATCCGCCCGTACTTACCGACAACACTCCCGACTCCTTTGACGGAGTAAGCGACTTGAGATTTTCACTTACTGCTCAACCCGACAAAGTTTCCGTGAAAACTGTTGAGCTTTTCATAAAGGACAACACTATGCAGGATTTTGAGAAATACAATCTCCTGCGTGAAAACGGCGACGAGTTCGGCAAAGATGTTCTCTCCGTTGACCTTACAGGCAAGAAAAGCTACACCTATTATTTTACGGTCAGTGACGGTGAGAATAGGGTTTCAACAGAGGAAAAGACACTTCTTTCAACAAATCTGTCGGAAGAAAATCTCACCCTTAACCTTGCTGAAAATCAGCAGATTTCAGGCAATACGCTTGTTATCGGTTCTTCGGAAAACGGAAGTGAAATTAAGCTTTCGATTGACGGAAACGACGTAACCGAAATGACAAAGCCCTCGCTTAGCAAGGACGCAATGTTCGTTTTTGAAGTTTCACAGACAGATACCTTCTTTAAAAACGCTGTAGCAATCGGCAGCGATGTGATCGGAATTTTTGACGACGGTACATATGACAGCTGGCAGACAATAGCTTATCCGATTTCAACAAGCTGCTTTACCAAGGGTGAGCCGATTACAATCTCAATTCACGCAGGCAACAAAGCAAATCCTCTTGAGCATAACGAGGAAAACAACGATGACTTTGTTGTAAAGAATATCAGACTTATTCTTCCAAACGGTCTTACGTTGAGAACAGAAAAATACAGCAGTCCCGATACAGAAATAAAAATGGGCGACAGCACAGGCAAAATTGAAATTCTCGATGCGGAGTTTACTGCTCCCGATTCAGCATATACAGGCATTTCGTATAGCTGGAACACAGCCGAAACAAACGACGATCAGCATACTGTTACCATATCTGACGGTTCTGAAACAAAAACGGTAAACGTAAATGTTGACAACACAAGACCTGAAATTACAACAAATATTGAGCCGAATCAGTACAAGGGAAATAACGAGATTACAGCCTCGGCAGTTGACAACGGCTCGGGAATAAGCGAGTTTACGGCAATGCTCGACGGAGAGAAGATTAATCTTCCGTACAGCTTTTCGTCAACAACGCTTTTAGACGGAGAACATACGCTTGTACTGACAGCAACCGATATTGTAGGCAACAAAGCAGAGAAAACCGTTGTGTTCACAACACCAAAAGAAAATCCCGAAAAGGCTGTAAATCTTTCTGACAACGGCACTGAAAATCCAACGCTTACAGCTACGGTCAATGACCCGACAAACGATATTATGACGGTCGTATTCAAAAAGGGCGACACCTTCTCGACTGTAAACGGAGAAATCAGCGTAAAGTCAGGCGTTTCAGACGCATCGGGCAAAGAACCCGAAAGCTATAACAGCGAAACAACAGTAACAACGCTCAACGGCTATCCTACTCTTACTTATGAGCTTGAAACAAACGGAGTTTCAAAAACAGACGACGTTATCGGAGTAAGCTGGAACGGAACAACAGACGAGAATGCAAAAATCAGCCTTTATGCACAGAATGCCGACGGCAGCTGGGATAAAATAACTTCGGTAAAGGCTGACGAAAACGGAAACGTAACAATCAGCAGTGAATTTGACGGAGAAAAATATCTTAACAACGGTAAGCTCAGATTGATGGTGCAGAACGGGGAGGGATATACTCCGACCTCATACGAATCAGGAACACCTGCAAATCCGACTGACAATAAGGAAATCAAAACGGAAAATGCAGAGGACCTTGACAGAAACCTCTACGACTTTACCTTTGCAGTTGAGTCCGATACACAGTACTATAACGAAAATCTCACAGATATTTACAGACATCAGGTTAATATTCACGACTGGATTATTGCAAACAGACCGAGAATGAATATTCAGTATCTTTTCCATAACGGCGACATAATCGACGATTTTGACCAGCTTTACGAATGGGAAAACGCTGATGCGGCATATAAAAAGCTTGATGATGCAAACCTCCCTTACGGAGTGCTTGCCGGTAATCACGACGTAAGCCATAAGGACGAAGATTATTCAAACTACTGCACATATTTCGGCGAGAGCAGATATTCTTCAAATCCCTGGTACGGCGGAAGCTACAAGGATAACAAAGGTCACTACGACTTAATCAGCTCAGGCGGAATTGATTTCATAATGGTATATATGGGATGGGGAATTTATGATGAAGAAATCAAGTGGATGAATGATGTTCTTGCACAGTACCCCGAGCGTAAAGCAATACTCAACTTCCACGAATATCTCCTCACGACAAAGGGCTTCGGTGAACAGCCGCAGAGAATATACGATGAGGTTGTTGCAAAGAATCCGAATGTATGTATGGTGCTTTCGGGACACTACCACAGCGCCGCAACAAGAGTGGATCAGTTTGATGATAACGGCGACGGAGTAAATGACCGCAGTGTTTATCAGATGTTGTTCGATTATCAGAGCCTTGCTGAAGGCGGCAGAGGATTTATGCGACTTATGCACTTCTCGCTTGAAAATCAGAAAATAACTGTAAAAACCTATTCGCCTTCAGAGAACAGTTATCATTCGGGGGCAATGGACGACTCACTTGAGTGCTTTGAAATCCCGTTTGCAGAGCTTGGAATTGAGTCAAAGCAGAAAACACTCTCATCAGACAGCCTGTCGGTAAATCTCTACCACAGCGATGTAATTTCCGAAATCAACGGAGTTGAAAGCGGTTCAACCGTAAACGCTGTTTGGAACCGTACAGACGAAGAAACCGGCGGCTGGTACGTTGAAGCAAGCGATGACTTCGGAGGAATTTCAAGAAGTGAAATTGCTTATCTGAGTCAGCCTGCAATCAAAGGTGACGTAAACCGTGACGGTGTAGTAAATGTAGCTGATGCAACCGAAATACAAAAATACCTTGTCGAATTGGTTGAATTAAGCGAAAGTCAGAAAAATTCAGCAGATGTAAACAGCGACGGAGTAATTTCAATTTTTGACGCAACTGAAATTCAGAAGATTGCGGCAGAAGTTAAATGTTAAAAAATAATAGTTGCTGAATTTATAAACACAGGAGATTGCAAAAGTGCAATCTCCTGTGTTTTGATGTTGCCTTATTGACTGTATCTGACAAAACACAAACGTAATTTGTATAAGTAAAATAATGGAGTTTTATTGAAAACAATGTTTACTTTAAATTTACAGAGTTATGATAGAAAGCAATAAGTAAATTATTTAAAATTAAATTAAAAGCATTATGAATGTATTTGCTTTTTTAATCATTTATGTTGTAAATTCAGGAGGAAAAATATGTTAAGTAAGAAAATAATTGCGTCCGTGCTGGCAACGCTTAGTGCTTTTTCAGTGCTTACGTCAACGGGCGTGAATGCAGAAGAATTGAATCAGGGCTTTGAGAATCAAGACTCTTCACTGAAAATAAGCCAATCTGCAAGATATTCATCGGGAATTACAAATCCTGACGGTGGTGTAATGGAAATTGTAGCCTACAACTCTGCTGCGGGCAAATCATATGCCGTAAACGGACAGACAGGCGTTCTTACTATGATTTCAACGGAAAATATAAGCAACAGCACAACTGTAGATGAATTAAGCGGGATTGATATTGACGTAAAAAGTCTGATTGAGGACGAAAGCTTTGCTTACGGAGATATGACCTCGGTTGCCGTATCGCCCGACGGTAAGCTTGTTGCTGTTGCCGTTCAGGCTGAATCGTACAGCGCAAACGGCAGAGCAGTTGTATTTTTGTGCAACCAAGACGGAACACTTGAATTTTATAAATCAATTGAAACAGGTGTTCAGCCTGATATGATTACGTTTACCCCTGACGGAACAAAAATCCTTACCGCAAACGAAGGTGAGCCGAGAGAAGGCTATTCGCAAGATTGTGTTGACCCGATGGGTACACTAACGGTGGTAAACACAGGAGATTTTAATGCGGTTACTGTTGACTTTACAAAATATGACGACGCAGAAAGCCGCCGGTCGCTTGCAGATAAAAATATTATTATAAAAAAGAATACTGCACCTTCGGTTGATTTCGAGCCTGAGTATATTGCAGCGTCAGATGAGTTTGCATATGTTTCACTTCAGGAGGCTAACGCTGTTGCAGTGCTTGATTTAAACAGCCTTAGCTTTAAAGACGTTTATTCAGTCGGATTTGAGGATTACAGCGTTACTCCTGTAGACATAGATAAAAAAGACGAACAGTATAATCCCAAAACCTATGAATCGCTAAGAGGAATTCGTATGCCCGACGGTATATCACTTGCAAATATAAACGGCGAGCAGTACATACTTACCGCAAACGAAGGCGACAGCCGTGACTGGAAGGATTATCTTAACGAGGATGAACGCAACTTCGGAAAGGGTAAGACGTCTCCGACAGGTAAAATTACAGCTGAAAACAGCGGGCTTACAGGCAAGGTCGTTTTCTTTGATACTTCGGATTATGACGGACTTGATGAAAATTACGATTATCTTTTCGGCGGCAGGTCGTTTACAATATTTAAGGTGACCGAAAACGGATTAGAGGAAGTATTTACAAGCTCGGATGATTTTGAAAAATTAACAGCGTCATACTTAAAGGATAATTTTAACTGTTCAAATGACGATATTGCAATAGATGACCGTTCAGGCAAAAAAGGCCCCGAACCCGAAACAGTTGTAACAGGGAAAGTCGGTGCAAAAACTTATGCGTTCATTGCACTGGAAAGAATCGGCGGTATAATGGTTTATGATATAACTGATGCGGAAAATCCCGAGTATGTGAATTATATTAATTCAAGAGATTTCAGCTCCGAAATATGCGGTGATGTTTCGCCCGAGGGACTTTGCTTTGTTTCCTCTGATAAAAGCGCAGATACAAACGCTTACCTGATTGCGGCTTGTGAGGTGTCTGGAACCGTAGCTGTATACAGCCTTAGCTCAAAGGAAGAAAGCAAAGGTCTTTATGGCGACGTTGATTGCGACGGCATAATAACTGTGAAAGACGCAACAATCGTACAGAAGCTGAGCTTAGGGGCAGAAACGGAAGAAAATATTACGGATTTCGTTCTGAAAGCAGCAGACGTAAACGATGACGGCAGAATCTCAATACTTGATGTAACCTGCATTCAGAAATATATCGCAGGCGGCTACAATAATGTTGGAACTACAGGAGAGCCGTTAGTGCTGTGAAATGTTATAATTATCCGGAATTTGTAAAAGCTTTGTTATATATGTTTGTACTGCGAAAGGCGGTGCAATAATGAATATACTTGAAGAGCTATATTACGGAAACATAGTTCCGAATGAAAAATGTGCAAAACTTAACAGCGATGTCACGGAACTGCTGAAATTGCTCAACAGGAATGAAGAAAAGATTACGGTAACTTTTTCAGAAGAACAGAAAATCACCTTTGAAAAGCAGAAAGGAGTCCTTTGAAAAATACAAGGACTGCAATCGGGAATTTTTCTGTTTGTGGCGAATTGCGTTTTTGTAGTTTTGATGCTTTATTGACGCTATTGAAAATTCTCATGTTATCTATTAAATGAATGGTGGTATCTTTAAGATAATTATCAAATTTTTGCACATATAGAAAGCATAGCAGAAGTCAACTGTTCATCAGTAATTTTGCCTTCAATCCACATTGAAAAAATTTCTTCTGTTTCTTCAGGAACAGGAACGCCTTCAATGCTGTTGATAGACTTTGCAATTTTAACAGCACTAAGGCGTTTTTCTTTATCTTTATCAAGCATTGAAATACCTCCTTCTCTAAAAGTTATTGTACTCAAAATAGTCAATAAATATATCAATAAGAGACTTTGCTGCTTAGTATACAAAATATTATTAACTGATTTATATCTCAAATTTTGCACCGCGATAAATACGCTAAAAGAATTGCTTAGCTCTAAAAACTCAATATTTCAAGGTAAGTTTTGAACATTTTGTTTAAGGCTTGATTTGCTGTGCACTTATGCTTGCTTTTTATCTCATAAGCTCTATATTTCATTTTCAATCCCTGAGTTTTGCTCATCTCTATTGCAGAGTATAAATTTTGCTATAAAATTTATTATATCATACTGACTTTCGTTTTTGCTTGTATAATATTTGATTGTCATTTTTAATTCTAATCTCCTACTGAAAACTTTAATAAGATTATTTTTGAGCAGATTTCAACATTAGTTTTAACATAGGCTTTCTAAAATAATATTTTGTTTTGCATTTGGAAAAGGATATTTTTTACAATAAATAAAAAGGATATTATACGTTTATATACTTTTATCACAATTGACAAATAATGACAATATGTTATTATAATATAGTAGTTATTTTGGATGATTACTTAGTTTAAAAATGGAGGATGGAATGATGCATAGGTTTTCAAAACAAGTGTTTTCTGTGCTTGCAATTTTGCTGAGCGTTACATTAATATCCAATATTTTTGTAATTGGCAGCATCAATGCTGGTGCGACAACGGATACTTACGACATCACCGCAAAAATCAACGAAACTCTGAATAAGTCCATAAAATGGATTTCTGATTCTCAGAGTGATGAAGGAAGTTGGGGAGATAATCAGTTGATTAATGATACAGCCTACGGTATGGCTGCGTTAAGGCAACAGGATTTGACCTCAGAATCGGGCACAGCGTGGCTTGAACAGTTCGCTGTCGGAAACAACAGCGACGTATTGGCACGCAAGCTTCTCGCAACAGGTAATAAACAAGAGTATGCTTTACCGCTTTTGTCAAAGCAAAATTCTGACGGCGGTTTCGGAGTAGAGAGCAGTTACACCTCGGAAGTTTATGATACCGTGCTTGCACTTGAGGCTTTTGAAAGCCTTGATAATTCAGACTACAGTCAGGAAACAGAGAATATGATTTTGTTTCTTGCTTCTGTACAGAACAGTGACGGAAGCTGGAGCTGCAATCAGTACAATGATGCTGAAAATGCTCTTACTGCCCGTGTAGCTTATGATATTATAAGCTATCTGAACGATAACTTAAAAACGTCAAGCGAACTTTCAAAGGTGATTTCTTCAGCGGACGTTTATCTTTCAAACACAGATGCGGCTTTGTTTGATATGAGCGAGAATTCAATTGAAAGCTCGTTGTATTACAGCTTATTAAAGCAGGAAAAGGACGACTATACCGATGTGTATAATATTGTTCAGAGTCTTGTTGAAGCTCAGAACAGTAACGGCAGCTTTTATGACAATGTATATATTACTTATCTTGCAATAAAGTATCTTAGTGAAATAAAGGTTGTTGACGAAAAGTATTCAGTAAGCTCATTGAAAATAGATTTGAGCAATAATACGGTTTACACTGAAAATGAGGAAAAAATCAGCGGAACATTTGAAGTGAAATATAATACGGTTGTTGACAGAGCGTTAACTCTTGTTACAAACGTTTATGATGATGATAAATCAGTATATTCTCAGGAAACAGCAGTTGATTTATCGAAAGAATCCGAAGTGGCAACAGGAGATGCATTTGAGTACACAGTAAATGAGAGCAGTGAAAAGGTGCTGAAAATCGTTTCCGAGCTAAAAAGCGGAGACGATGTTGTTGCATCATATACAAATTTCATTTACGTACAGGAAAAGCCTATTGTGCCAAAGACAGAAGTAACGGATGCCGGTATTAAGCTGAGCGACCATTACGGCTATACGGGTGAGCGCAAGACGGTTACAGCAGATTATTTTCTTTTGTATTCAACAAATGTCAGCTATGCTCTGAACGTCAGAACATATATTTATTGTGATGATAAACTTCTGAATGACAGTGAGCATCAGGTGATTCTTACTCCTGAATCTGTAAATGCCGGAAATACTTTTGCAGAGCTTGACATTAATACCGACTCACAGTCAGTATATAAATTTGTTGCTGAAATTTATGACGGCGAAAAGCTTCTCTATACGGCTACGGACGTCTATGAAGTATACAAAAAACCGGTTGAAGATCCTGAAGATCCTGAAGATCCTGAAAATCCTGAAGAACCTGAAAAAAACAATGTGATTACACAGTTCAGCGTTACTCTTGACAACTATTTCTTATACACAGGTAATGTAAAGAAAGAAGAAACAGCTTTTTGTGAAGTGATTTACAGCTTTTCTCAGGATACGGACATAACCGTAAAGGGTTATGTTCTTGACGGGGAAGAAATTCTTAAATCAAATGAACAGAGTATCAGCGTAAGTAAAGAAAATACTTCTTTAAGCTTTGAGCTTATTAAAATAAGTGATCTGGATATATCGGAAGAAAAGAAGTATATCTTCAAGGCTGAAATGTATGATTCGCAGGGCAATTTTATCGGCGAGAGAACAGCCGAGCTTAATACAAAGACTCGCCCTGAAATAGCTCTTACATTAACGGCAGATACCAACACCGGCGAGGATTACAGCATAGACCTTCTCTGGAACGACATCAGCAGTTCATATGAGCAGTACGGCTACCGTGTGCTCAGAAGCAGCGATGAGGGCAAAACGTGGGAAACACGTTCAAGCTGGAACGGCAGTGAAAAAGTCAGTGTGCTCAATGTTTATCCGCATCCTAATGCCGAAAGATACCTTAAAGACTGGATGAACAGAGTTGTCGATAAGGAAACCGGAGAAACAGCAGGCAAGGGCTTGTTTGATATAGATACCGTGTATTTTGATAATTACAATAGCAATCCCGAAGAGTACCTGAAAGACAGCAACGGTATGTATAAGTACGACGTAATTCTGTTTGGTACTTACGATTGCAATAATAATAAAGACCTTAACGAAAAAGCAAAGCAGGCGACACAAAGTTTTATTAATTCGGGCAGAGGTGTGCTTTTCGGACATGATACAGTATGTTGGATTCGTCCCGGCTTTGCTCATTTTGCTAATCAAATCGGTATAATTGCAAGTCCAAATCAGAATAATGCAACTACAAGTGTAGCTGTTGTTAATCAAGGATTCCTAACAAGTTTCCCATGGTCAATTTCAGGCAATCTTTCTATTCCTTCAACGCATAATTCGGGACAGATGGCAGGAGGTACTTTGGACGGTAAAGTCTGGATGAAACTCAACGGAGTAAATTTAACCGTTGATCCTTCCACGGGTGCTGTGAATGACGCCTATCTTATTACCAACAATCAGGTAGGATTTATCCAGACAGGTCACAGCAGCGGTCAGGCTACTGATGATGAATGTAAGGTGTTTGCAAATACACTCTTTTATCTCAAACAGCTTACATCAAAAACAACTGCAAGGGACAATTCGTTCTATGACACAACGGCGCCCGATGCTCCCGAAGCGTCAGTTCAGCTTACTTCCTACAGCAAAGACAGCTACGGCGTAAGTCTGGACCTTTCTGCCAAAGATAACGGTACAAAGTATTATTACAAAACGGAAGCTATTCCAAAATCAGACAAATCAAAAAATGTTTTTTCAAACACTATAGTTTCAGAAGCATTTGCAGACCTTAAAGGATTTGTAGTCCTGGCAACAGATTCGCAGGACACAGCAGTTGATGAAATTAAGTATGAAGATGACGGCGTTACGGTTGCCAATGTAATCAGCGCAGAAAACGGTAAGGCTGTTTACAGTCTTGATGAGCTGAACAAAGGTCAGACATACTATCTTCATATTTTTGCAGTGGATAATGCAAACAACATAAGTGCGGAATATATTAAAGAAATCTGCGACAGCCACGAGATTTTGTCGCAGGCAGATATTGAAAGCACTCTGACATCGGATAAATATTATTACTGCAGTGATGATACGGCTGTACTTACGGCAAAAGCCTATACAACAGGCGTTTCAATCAACGCAAGAGCAGTAGTGGAAATATACGACCTTGACGGAAATCTTATTTCAACTGTTGCTGATGATGTGAATACCCAGCTTTCTTCATCTGTAGTATGGTCGGAAAATTATACGTGCAGTTTAGAGAACTTTGACGCAGGAAGATATATGGCTGATGTCACATGGTATGTGAGTGATACGGCGGTATCCGAGAGCAAATGTCAGTTCAACGTTATCAATAATGAAACGCCTTCGCTTACTCTTTCTGCCGATGTAAAAAGCGGTGCGGATTACTCAGCGGCTCTTACATGGAACGATCTCAATGAGAACAGTGACAGAAGCAAAATCGCAACTGACTATTCGGTTGTCGTTGACGTATCGGGAAGTATGAGCGGTCAAAGAATAAAAAGCGCAAAAGAGGCTATAAGTTCATTTGTAAATCAACTCAGCGGCAACGACAGGCTGAGCCTCGTTAAGTTTGCTTCAAGCGGCTATGTGCTTTCTGATTTTACTTCCGACAAGGAACAGCTGAATAAGTGCGTTTCTTCACTCAGAGCAAACGGAGGAACTTCGGTAAATCAGGGACTAACCAAATCTGTTGACTTATTTGAGAACAATAATAATGAGGCTGAGAATTACAACAAAGTTATTGTTCTGATTTGTGACGGTGATGTGGATAATTGCAACGCTGTTGTAAACAAGGCTGTTGAAATGGGAATTGCAATTTACACAATTAACGTAGTCAACGCAGACAGCTCAACACTTCAGAATATTGCAAATGTAACGGGCGGCAGATACTATTTTACAAATGTTGTTACTGATATGACTGAGATTATGCAGTATATCAAGCTTGTCAGCGACAAGGGTGATTATTACTATCAGGTTTTGCGTGACGGTGAAATAATTGAAGCTCTGACAGTGCCTGAATACAAGGACGGCGGATTTATTGATACAGCAGCTCCGAAAATTAAAACCTCCCGCATTGTTGCAACAGAGCTTGGTGATGATGCATACAGCGGATATATTGATATTACTGCTGAGGATTACGGAACTGATTATGAATATGTTGTAAATGCTGTAGATAAAGATAATACTGATAATATTATTTATTCAAACAGAGTGAACACAACAGCACTTTCAGGAATCAAGGGTTATTTCACTGAAATAAATACAAGTGATGAGCCAGTTCCCGAAATTATTAATAATCAGGAATACTTTACAGAGGCAGGCAACAGCCTTTCAATAAGCCTTGAAAATTATACTCGTGGAACTGAGTATTATCTGCATATGTATGCTGTTGACAATGCAGGAAATATAAGTGAAGAAAAGCAGTATAAATTTGTGCTTGGCAAGAATATGTTTGTTTCGGGTATAATTACTACCGATATTTCAACCGATAAGCAGATTTATTATGCCGGCGATAACGCAATAATTACAGTCAGTGCAGATAATAGCTTCTATAAGACCTTTGCAAAAGGAGTTATTGAAATTCTCGATGGTAACGGAACTGTTGTTGATACTGTTGAATCAAATTATCTTGCAGAGATTGTTTCTTATGAATCCTTAAATAAAAACTTTGTATGGAACGTAAAAGATGTTGTAGCCGGTGAATACTATGCTTCTGTTAAGTGGTATGACGGCAGCAGCTTGCTTGCATCGGATACAGTACCCTTTGAGGTGGCTTCAGACGGAACAATTACCGACAGAGTAACTACGGATAAGCTGTGTTATACAATAGGTGAAAGCATACTTGTATCTGATAGTATTTTCAATAATACAACAAATACATACAATAACAATATGCAGCTTTCAATTGACATTTATGATGACGAAAGCAATAAAATAGCTAATGCTTTTGAAAATGCTGTTTCAACCTATGCGGACTCTGTGGATACTTATTCGGATTATGTGCAGGCGTCAGATCTTGGTGTCGGAAATTACACTGCTGTTTCAAAACTCAGCAACGGCAAAAATGTTTTAGCGTCAAGCAAGACATATTTCAGCGTTATTGATTATTCAGAGCTTACCGAGAAATATACCGGCAAAATTACTGTTCAGAATAATTCCGATAAAGATAAAAACTTCCGATACAGTGTTTCAAATGTCGGAAATAAGGACGGCAATGGTCTTACTGTTATTGTAAAGGTATACACACAAGACGGCACTCTCGTTGGTACAATAGAGAAGCCTGCCGATATTGCGTCAGGCGGCAAAATTGATTTCTCCGAATTATTCAATACAGAGGCGCTGAAAATCGGAACGTATGCCGTGACTCTCAGCATAGCAGATAGCTTAGGAAATGAAGCTGTCCTTGATAACAGCGGATTTGAAATAAGCTTTATTAACAAGTATAATGTTGTATTTGTAAATGAAGACGGTACGGTTCTTGAAGAACAGCAGGTAGAATACGGAAGCAGTGCAACTGCACCGAAAACACCTGTTAAAGAAGCAGACGCACAGTATACTTACACATTTGAAAAATGGGACAAGGATTTCTCAAATATTACGAAAGACCTTACCGTAACGGCTGTATATTCAAGCACAGTAAACAAGTATACCGTAACGTTTGTAAATGATGACGGTACGGTTCTTGAAGAACAGCAGGTAGAATACGGAAGCAGTGCAACTGCAC
>JBJFHX010000161.1:0-20003 GCA_051893995.1 Ruminococcus sp. | reverse complement strand
AAGACCTTACCGTAACGGCTGTATATTCAAGCACAGTAAACAAGTATACCGTAACATTTGTAGATGAAGACGGTACGGTTCTTGATGAACAGCAGGTAGAATACGGAAGCAGTGCAACTGCACCGAAAACACCTGTTAAAGAAGCAGACGCACAGTATACTTACACATTTGAAAAATGGGACAAGGATTTCTCAAATATTACGAAAGACCTTACCGTAACGGCTGTATATTCAAGCACAGTAAACAAGTATACCGTAACATTTGTAGATGAAGACGGTACGGTTCTTGATGAACAGCAGGTAGAATACGGAAGCAGTGCAACTGCACCGGAGGCACCGGCAAAATCAGCGGATGAAAACGGAACATATGAATTCAGCGGTTGGGATACTGAATTTTCAAATGTTGTTTCAGATATGACAGTAACGGCATTATATAAATTTATTCCTTATGCAACAATTCCCGAAACAACTGATGCCACAATTCCCGAAACAATTCCCGAAACAACAGAGGTGATTACCACGGAGCCTGTAACGACTGTAGAAACTACTGCACCGTCAGCAACTCAGGAAATTAAATCAGAGCCTGAGAATGTTGCCACAGCCGATGAAATTCCGATTACTCCGATTGCAACAGGTGTTGGAAGTGTAATGATTATAATTTTGTGTATTGCAGGAGCGTTCTGGATGTTTACGAGCTATTGCTCAAAATTGAAAACGTCCGAAAAGAATTCGCACAATAAAAAGGAGGGCAGATAAAATGGAGAAAAAAACACGCTTCAGCAAGAGAACAAAAATACTGTCTGTTATTCTTGTATGTACGCTTATTGCAGGTACAACAGCCGTAGCGCTGACATCAGTCAAGAATAATACTCCCGTAGAAACTGCGCATAGCGACTCTCTTGCACAAAGGCTGAATAATCAGCTTAAAACATCGTATGAACTGATGTTGAGTGCAAAAAAAGATAGTGACAGCGTATGTAGTGTTGCTGAAAATGCGCTCAATGAGCTTGATTCAATCAAAAAAGAGTTTGAAAACTCTGAAAATGATGTCAAAGGTGTTCTTGATACCATTGATTCTGATGAACTTTATTCTCGACAGAAAAAATACACGGAGAATTTTGAGAGCAACTTTTTAAAAGCAGAAAAAATACTTGAGGATATTTCTGAGTCAAAAGGAGATATAGAAGAAAATCTGTGTGACTATCAGGCTCTTATAGCTGAAGAAACTGATAATTCGGTTCCTGACAAAGAAACAGAATTCAATCCCGAAACTTGTGTTTCAAACGATTATGAAACATATGATGTTTCAGATATGAAGGGTGAGATTGATTTATCATTGTCGCTTGATGCTTTATTAAAAGCAAGTGAGGATACCGACCTTACAGGCGATGTTTCAATCGATGATGAAATCAAAGCTAAAGCTGACGAGCTGAAAACTCCTTTGGCAGTATATAAATATGTAAAAAACAATATTAAATACGAACCGTATTACGGAGCAAGAAAAGGCGCACAGGGAACATATTATGCACTGGCAGGTAATGATACCGATACGGCGAGCTTGCTTATCGGTATGCTCAGATACCTGGGCTACAGCGCAAAGTATGCTAACGGTACAGTCAGAATGACAGCCGAACAGGCTATCGGTCTTACGGCAACAGATAATATAAAGTCTGCTGCAAAGACGCTTGCAAATTTGTGTAAGGACGTTAAGACCTATTCAAGTAACGGAAAAATAGAATATGTCGAAATGAACCGCACATGGGTTGAAGTGTATGTTCCGTATACAGACTATCGCGGAGCAGGCAATGCGTCGGGCGAGAGTAAATGGATACCGCTTGACGCCTCGTTCAAGACGCTTGAGCTAAAGGAAGAGGAACATAGCAAAGAGGAAAGCGACGTTTTCAAGGAGAATTTGTATAACACAGATGAAGCTCGTGATAAGGCAATGCAGATGCTCTCTGAATTACCCGAATACGATACTGTCAGCGAGCTTTACGACAAGAGAATCCCCGATGTATATACGGTTTATTATACAGAGATAGTACAGGATAATATCGATTATTTACCTCTTTCACTCAGCTATAAGGTTATTTCCGAAAAAACCTCCTCAAAGGTTACTAATCTGGTTGAATCCGACACGGTATCAATTTCTGTTGATTACGGTCTGAGTTATACCGTGCGTTCGGCTGATGTGTATAACAAGAGTCTTACGTTAAGCTATATTCCTGCATCAGATTATGATAAACAGCTTATTGACAAATACGGGGATATAAGAAAAGTTCCTGCATATCTCCTGACCTTAGTGCCTGCAATTACTGTTGATGATGTTGTTGTGGCTAAGGCAACCGAGTGGTATGATGAGGTAACCTCCGGTCAGAAACAAACGGTGGAGCTTACCGTTAAATCTTCCGGTTGTGTAATGAGTGATGTTGACACTGTTTATGCAGGCTCTGTCTATTCATTCGTGCTTCATTACGGTATTTTGTCAGATAAGGAATACGATACTTCATATAACAGGGCAAAGCAGAATAACTGCTATGCAACAACAATGAATACTTATTCCTCAGAAATATTAGGTTCATTCCTGAATTTTGCGGGTCAGTACTATTACTTGATGACTGATGTTGCAGAAGCCTATTATGCTTACTATACCAATGTCAATGTTACAAGATTGCTCGGCCTGTCTATCTTAGGCTATTCGCTTAACAATGAAACTACATTCGGCTATAATTCTCAGCTCACTCCGGGAAGCTTTTTCATAGATGTTGAGTTTAACACGAATGCCGTTGTTGACAGATTTGCTGAGAATAATAATTCGAAGATGTTTAACGCTGTTGCAGGATTTCAGGATTCTCAGTGTGAGGCAAGGGTCTGGGAGCATCTGTTACAGATTAAAAGCGTAAGCACAACGGAAATCTTGTCAAAGGCGGCTTCTGACGGCACTGAGATTCATTATTTGTCATCGGTAAACAGCGATGAAATTTCGGAAGTTGATATTGAAGGTACTGCAAAAAATCAGGTTTTAAATTACATTAACAGCGGATTCATAATTATTATTCCTGAAAAAGAGGTTCAGATTAACGATTGGAGCGGTACGGGATATGTAGCCTACAATCTTGATACCGGCTCGTCTGTATACAAAATCAGCGGAGGATTAAACGGCGGTTCAGGTTCAACTGAAGTTGACCTTACACAGGCAAGCTACGGAGCTTCGCTGGTACCTCGTGAATGGCTTGACAATTATGTGTATGCTTCTATCGAATTAGTATGTATTTTCCATAATTTCTACTCAGCATACAACGGTTTTCAGCTTGCAAAGAGTATAGCTAAAACCGAGGGCTGTGTAATTTATGCGCTGGATCTTGCTAATGTAGTATTTTCAATAAATTCCGATACTATGTTATTTTACGGAACACTTGACGCTGTCATTGATTACTTTGGCGATGATGATGAGGCAGCCGGAAGAAAAATCGTTGAAGGCGCATTGTCGTATTTGCAGATGTTCTATACAGATTTTCTCAGCACTACAATTTACGATCAAGTTTGTGAGGAATCGGGATTTGGTTCATTAGGTTCGTTTCTCAATAATGTATTCGGTTCATTTACCCCTTCACAAACTGCGCAGGCTGCCTGCGGATTAGCATTTGCTCTTGATGCACTCAGCGCCTATACAGCTATAAAATATCCACTTAAATGAAAAGATTAAAGGGATAACCGGAATAAAAAATAAAAAGCCGTTTTCGGTGTAAGTAACCTTACACAATGAAAACGGCTTTTTGTGATTGTATGCTTTGCTGTGAATAAATAAGGTTTTTAAGGTTTTTTCTGAACTCTATTTAAAAAGCAAATAGCCTTGCGGCATATTTTCCGCTTTACAAATGGAGTTTAGGAAAAGAAATATTAATGTATTAATTCTCATATCCTGTTTGACAAAGGAAAAATTTTATAATCTGTGTTGCTGTAAGCAAAGACAGAATGTCAATCACTCACTTTTTGTCTGATCCGTTAGGACCAAGCAGACCGAAAATCTCACCTTCCTTTATTTCAAGCGAAATATGGTCAACTACTGTTTTATTGCCGGATTTTTTGCTCAAGTCGTCAAGCTTTTATATCGTATTGTATTGTGTTCCATGAAAATTCTCTCCTTCAAATTCTGTACTTAGATTTTAGCATTTCACAGAAATATCTGTAAGTAAATTTAGAAATAAATTCAATATGACTTTTGTCACATTAATTAAATTTAGATAAATGGTATTGGATTTGATAATTAAGCTTAAATATTATCATTCCTAAATAAGATATAGCAGATTTGATTTTCGTATGATAAAATAATATTATACTGTTTTAAAGGGTGATGTTTATGAAATATCCGGAATTTCTGTATAAATATATATCAGTTAATTCACAAATTAAGGTAAACAGGCTAATCGATATAATAATTAATAAACATTTATATTTTCCGAAATTTAGTGAGCTTAATGATATTTTTGAAGGTTGTTACTATAATTACAGTGTTCCTGTAGCCGGTAGTTCAATATCAGAAGCAATAGGTTCCATTCCGGCTGCGTTACAATGTAGCTTTGATAAGTTTCGCATACTTTCGCTGACATCAGTTAATAACAGTCCTGTAATGTGGGCTCATTATGCTACGGAATTTAATGGTGTGTGTTTGAGGTTGAGAACTGATACAGAATTAGATAAAGCGCAAAGAGTGATTTATAAGAAAAATAAATATGGTAAACGAATAATAGCTAATTATGATAAGAATTTTTATAATTCTTTAAAGAAAAATTTCTGTTATAAAGGCAGTGATTGGAGTTATGAAAAAGAGTGGCGTATTATAGAAAATGATTGTAAAGACAACTATTTTGATTATGGCAATAGTCTGGACAGCATCATTCTTGGTCAAAAAGTTGATAGATACCTTCAGAAGTTTATATATTCTCTGATTAAAGATACAGAAATCAAGTTATATATTACTCATTCGGATAAAATAAATTATGAAATAAAATTTTTGGAATACGGAAGCGATATACCAATGGACGGAAGTTTACCGGCGTATGTTTCACTATAATCATTTATAGTTTTTATATCTTAGTAAACGGAATATATCGACAGAAACTCTGTGATAAGTGCTCCGATGATAAAGAAAAGTAACTTTCTTGCATCACAGGACAAAAAATCTTTAACTCCAAGACAGGTTGCAGATTTGCTTGGACATACAACTCCGGAAATTACCGAACTCTATTATGTAAAAAGAGATTTGATAAAGTTGAATGGAATTACTGATGGGTTTAATCTGTAAATAGAAAAATATCGCCTGAGCTGATTAAAACTCAGGCGATATTTGTTATTAATAATCTTTTGGCTTGCCGCATTTGGAGCAGACTTTGTTGAATAAGCCTTTAAATTCTCCGCCACAGTGCTGGCAAAGATGATGTTCCATTCTATATTTTCTATCTCTATCTTTTTGGTATTGAGTGCCTAAAAATGCGCTTTGATCAACGTCACAGCCTTGGGGTATTTTTACATTAGATAACCGCGTGCAACTCCTAAAAGCAGATTCGCATATTTTAGTCACGTTATTTGGTATTTCTATACTTGTTAAGCCTGAGCCTCTAAAGGCACTATCTCTTATTATAGTTACGCTATTTGGTATTTCGATACTTGTCAAGCTTGAGCAACCTCTAAAAGCACTACCACCAATTATAGTCACGCTATTTGGTATTTCTATACTTTGTAAACCTGCACAACTTTTAAAGACACAGTTATATATACAAGTTACACTATTTGGTATACTTATGTTTGTTAAGCTTGAACATTTTTCAAAAGCGTTAGCACCTATTATAGTTACACTGTTTGGTATTCTTATATTTGCTAAGCTTGAACATTTTTCAAAAGCGTGGGCACCTATTTTAGTTACACTATTTGGTATTTTTACACTCATTAATCCTGTACAGTTTCTAAAAGTGCCACCTTCTATTATAGTTACACTATCTGGTATACTTATGCTTGTTAAGCCTGTACAACCAACAAAAGCGTTGCTATCTATACGAATTACAGTATTTGGGATAACTACATCTGTAGATGCGCCATTGTACTTTTCAAGCGTTCCTGCTCTTATTATAAAATCTGCAGAATTACCACCGTATATATTAACCACATTTGCATTTATGTTATTATTATTTGTAATATTGTAATTATTAATAGCTTTTTCTACAATATAAGCTGAACCGCAAAATTCACAAATAGCAGCGTCTTTTGTATTATCGACTTTTAAATTTGCACCACAGTTAGTGCATTTAGCATTTACCAATGGCATAATTACCCCTCATTTCTGATATAATTTTGATGCTATTTTGATGATGTAGCAGACGGAAACGTTGGAATTATTAACACCGGATAACGATTTTTGGCAAAAAATCAGCTGAAAATATCGGTCTGACAAACCACATTCCGTACATATTCATATTCCAAAAAACGGCTTAAACGCAGTGTTTAAGCCGTTTTTGCTTGGCAGGGGCAGAAGGACTCGAAGCGGAACAGGTCGGATTTACGTTCTTTTATTCTTTCACTTAATTGCTTAAATGTCCTTAATTACTCATTGCCAAAAAAATCAAGGAAACAAATAATAACCCCTAAATTTATTTAGAAAAAGATTTAGGTGGAAAAATGGTAGAGTTTTTGAATGATGAAATGCCCGCTGATTTTATTATGGAATCGGAGATTTTACTATGAAAAACATTATTGAAGAACTATTCTACGGTAACATTGATCCGCAGACTCGTGGTTTCAAAAAGGACAGCTATTTACAGAAGCAAATTAGCATATTGTCGATCTGTGAAAAAGCTCTAACCGAGAAGCTGACTGGGACTGAGAAGAAAACTTTTCTTTCATTTGTGAACGCTTCCAATATCGTTTTAGGAGAATCTGAGCTTGACAGTTTTCTGGTCGGATTCAGGCTCGGCGCAAGGTTCATCTACGACACATTCGTTGATAGCACTGCACCGTATGAGGACTTTCTTCGGGAGGTTAATAATGAAAGCTAAATACCATATTTACCTAACCTCTGAGGAACGCAGAGTCGTTATCAACAGTCTAATTGATTTAAGGAACAGCCTAATTTCACAGGGACTGTACACCGATATAGTTGACGAACTGCTAATTAGAATTTCAAAAGCCAAGGCTAAAAAGATTAAGGTTAAGGAGGTCTGATTATGGAGATTACATATACAATGCAAGGTGATTATCATCTGCCAAATCTGACATTGCCCAAACAGGATAACCGACCAATCGGTTTGTGGGGCAAGCAACACCTATGCTATATCAAAAATCATCGCCCGATTCTCTACACCAACCTACTCACAAAATGCAAGCTCAACGAATACCTTGCCGATATCGACGAGCGGGCAGAGAAGATGTACGAGCAGCTTGTAGTTGCTTTATCTAAAGAAGAAGGCTGCACTGAGAAGCTAAAAGAAACCGATCAAATGCAATGGGTACGCAAGATGAATAACGCTGTCCAGCGTGCGATAGAGGTTGTTAATGAGGAACTGATTTACAATTGAGAGAGAGCCTGATATATTCTTATCGGATTATATCAGGCTTTGCCGTTTTAAATGTTGAATTAAATCGAAAAAGGGACTATAATATTATTGTAGACTTTTAAATATAGGAGAAATAGCGTATGAGATTTGATTCTGTTACGATTAAGAACTTTAAATCTATTGGAGAATACGAGCGATCAAGAATAATAATTGAGCCGGATGTTACAGCTATTATAGGCAAAAATGAAAGCGGAAAGAGTAATATTATTGAAGCGTTATCCTTTATTAGTTTTACAAAGACAATGGAGAATGCTTTCCAAAGAGATAACATTAATAGGAATAATGCATATGATGGGGCTACAATTGAGTATATCGTTGTTTTGAAACCAGATGAAACTGATAAAGAACATTACGGCATTCAAGCAGATACGGTTGTAAAAATAGATAATAATAACTGCATAGTTCAAGGTGGCGCAGAAGAGTATTATAGGAATAATATTATGCATCAAATGATTGAGTTGTGTAATGAATTGGGGGATAATCCATTTCGATTTGGTGGAAATGATTTAAGAAACTATAGCTCTTGGAAATCACGACTATTAAAAGAAGAAATAGACATTTTTAGAATAGGTAATGGATTAAATAATATTGGCAGATTCTTAAATAATATAGATGCGGAAAGAAAAGGTAAAATTGTAGAATTATATAATAACGCTAAAAAGAGTTTTGATGCTTTTGTTTTGCTTTTTCCTACGGCTTTTTATAGAAGATCTAATAAAACATTGTTGTCACAATATACGTCTGATCAGGTTAATAAAGAATTTAACTCACCTGCGTCTTATCCAAATAGTTTACTTAACGATTTTGTTCATTTGATCGGGATAAAAAAAGATGACTTTTTAACGGCTGTTTCTTCTGGAGCAATATCTGGTAACAAGGCGTCAATTAGAGATCGCATACAAAGAAATGTTGACAAAAGAATTAACAATGAGTTTAAGCAATTCTACTCAGCTGAATCAGTAGATTTAAAAGTTCGATTTGATAATAATAGTGTATATTTTTCGGTTCAATCCAGTGAAGGAGAAACTCTTTTGTTATCTGAACGAAGTAATGGATTAAGATGGTATTTGAACACATTTATTGATGCAAGGGCTAACAATGTTGCTAATTCGAACGTCTTGTTTTTATTAGATGAACCGGGAATGTCAATGCACGTTAACGCTCAAAAAGAAATACTGACGCTTTTTAATGATCTATCTGAGAAGCATAACCAAGTAGTGTATACTACGCATTCTCCATACATGTTAAATCTTGAAACAGGAATTGGTCATATTCGTTCAGTAGATAAAGATGAGGATGGATATACCTATATTTACAATTCTGCATATGATTCTCGTATAGCTCCAGAGAATCAGAAGGACACATTTACACCCATTATAAATGCACTTGGAATGAATTTGCACGATACATTTGGTCCAGCAAAAGATAAAATAAATATAGTTATCGAAGGAATGAGTGATTATTTCTATTTGTCAACTTTGGCAAATCAGGTTGATATTGATCTTGACAATTGTGTATTTATTCCTTCTGTAGGTGCTTCTAATTGTTTGAATATTTGTTGCGTACTACAAGGCTGGGGCTGCCCGTTTTTAGCTGTTTTTGATTACGACAAAGAAGGGGTTGAAACCGGAGGAAACAAAATGGATAACAATATGTGTCTGGAATATAAAAAGCATTATTGTTACGTTAAAGATGTCAGTGATGAAGAAATACAATCAAAGACTTATAACACGGAAAGATGTGTGATTGAAGATATTATTGGAAGAGATGTAATTCGGGCGTTTGTAGAAAAAAGTGGATATAGTAACATTAGTAAGACTTTAACTGCTAAATTGCTTACTGCTGC
This sequence comes from Ruminococcus sp., assembly GCA_051893995.1. Classification (GTDB taxonomy): domain Bacteria; phylum Bacillota; class Clostridia; order Oscillospirales; family Acutalibacteraceae; genus Ruminococcoides. The sequence continues at coordinate 10,551 of JBJFHX010000161.1, read as the reverse complement.
AATTAGCAGAGGTGAATATACTCTTCCAGAAAATAGCATTTCAAATATTAAAGCTTTATTAAACCGTATAGTTTCTTATGCGTCAATATAAGTAGGGTTCTTCTACTGATTATCGTCAAGGGTTGGCTGATGTAGTTCAAGTTGAATTACATCAGCCGTTTTGCTTTTACATTAATTTATAAAAAGTAAAGTGTAAATAGTTGTAAAACCTCTTCCGTCTGGAAAAATATCAATTGCTTTACTTATCTACCAACTTGATTGAGATATCTTTCCCAAGTGCATTGATAATCTAATTAATGTATCAAGAGAGAGGTTTTGATTTCCGCTTTCAATGCGACATATATTTGAGCGATGCATACCTGAAAGTTTAGCGAGTTGTGTTTGAGATATCCCTTTTTCAACCCTTACTTTGACCAATTTTGAAATAATTGCACGTCGTTTTTCAATAACACTATTGCTTACTTTGATATGAACCACCTCATTAGAGTGTTATCATAAATGATAACATTAATCAATTTTCCTCATACGGAAACGCATAACTGTAACCGGAAAGTTGAAATCACCTATATAGATTAATGATATTTGCTCCTGCCTTTTCCGCATATCGAAGCGTCTGATACGCTCCTCCGTTTTTTCGTGTGACATAAAATACACACAAATCAGAACGGTCAACCATTTCCTTGTTTCGGATTTGAATAGCCGACTTTGGATGAGCGTGAGCAGACTTATCACAGACCTCAACGTAATCATAGTAGCTGTCATAGCTTTCTTGATTGTTTGCGTAGTCAGCTTTCAGGTAGGGCATAACCCAAGTGAGAGAACAGTTTGCGGAATCTATCCGCTTTTTACAGCGCAGAACAGCAGAACTGACGATTTGATCAAACTCGCCGTCACGACCTACAAGGAATTCCACATATTCGTGGTTTATTAGCAGAGCTTCGATCAAGCTCTCAACTGCCTGTTCTGCTGATTGAAAGTCAACCACTTGTCGATGACCAAAGAAGCATACCGTATATACCGATAACATAATAATCTTCTTTATGGGATATATCGTAAATTATAGCACATAATCTACATAATGCGATATATCCCACACGATTTATCGCACATATTTGTAGAATAATATTACGATAAATCGCAAAGGAGAAGGCTATGAGAACAAAAGAAGCCGTGGCGCAGCGAATTCTTGAGCTTTGCCAAGAGAGAAACATCGCTGTCAATGCCCTTGCAAATATTTCAGGTGTGTCGCCGTCAACCATATACAGTATGCTTAACCAAAAGAGCCAAAATCCGGGTGTGGTGTCGATTAAGAAAATCTGCGACGGTTTAGAAATCACCGTCAGAGAATTCTTTGATAGCCCGTTGTTTGATGAAACAGAACAAGAGATAAAATAAAACGAGCGTGTAAGCGAGCGATTAATTTTGCTTATACGCTCGTTTTATATTGTTATTTCAAATGTGTAAATACAGAATGAATGAGTTTTAATACATACTGAAATAGTTTATTACAATAAGGGAGTATTGCAAAAAAAGTAATGATAAAAATATGAATAATAAAAGTGATAATAATCTTGACAAAAGTCATTACTCTTGCTATTATTATTATGAATTGAGGTGTTTATATGAATAAAAAAATATATAATAATACACCAGAATATGAAGGCATTACTGCGTTCCAAAGAGGGCAAGCATCAAAGATTTTTAGAAAAGTTGTAGATTGTGATCAAGTTTTGATTATTAGTAAACAAAACAAACCGCAAAACGTAGTTATATCGTATGAAAGGTATCTTAGGCTAAAAAAACAAGGTGCAGATATATAGGTAAGGAAGTTTGATTATGAATGAGATAAACAATTATGGTGTTGTTTATACACCTGAGGAACTTGCCACTTTTGTTGCTAAACTTTTGAAAAATGAATATATCGGCAATACAGATTTTACGGTTTTAGATCCTGCTTGTGGGGAGGGCATCCTTCTTGAACAAGTGTATAAGTGTTTTTGCGATAATAAACATCAGAATGTTGAATTGATAGGAATCGACATTGATAATAACGTTATTGAATACAATAAAAAAAGATATAATTCTCAATTTAAATTTATTTCGCAAAACACAATTTTGCCTTCAACTTCGCTTTCATCAAAAAGTTATTGGAAACATCGTATTCATAATAAAATCTCAATGATAATTGCTAACCCACCGTGGAGTTCTGAGAAAATATTTGAAAAAGAAGAACTTAAGAAAGCAAAATACTCACTATATTCAGGTCAGTATGATGCATATGTATTGTTTATTGAACTCAGCATAAGTCTATTAGAACCCAATGGAATAGCCGCATTTATTATTCCGGACTCACTTTTCTCAGGTGAAAATAAAACGCTAAGGAAATTTCTTGTTGAGAATACAAATATTAGGGTTTTAGCTCGACTTGGTGAGAAAATATTCCCGAATATTAATAGAGCAACTAGTGTAATTGTTATCGAAAATAGCAAGGTAAATGCATCAAGTAAAACAAAATGCTATAGATTAAATACGGAAGATAGAAAAAACTATTTATCGGGAAAATTAGATTTGTTTGATAATTTCTTAGCTAAGAGCCATAGTGTGCAACAGTGTAGATTCTTGGAAAATGAAAACTATGTTTTTGATATTGACGTCAGAGAAGATGAAGAAAAACTATTATCAAAAATAGAAAAAAACAAGATAGATTGGGAGAGCGTATTTAGATTCGGAAGAGGTGTAGAGATATCAAAATCAGGTAAAATCGTGATATGTGAACATTGCAAAATGGCTCAAGGATACACAAAAAAGCAGTTTTCAAACAAAATAAAAAAGTGTCAATTTTGTGGTGAAGCCACCAGAATAGACGAAGATAATACAAGTGTTATTATATCAGAAAAAAAATCACCAACATACAAAGCTATGTATGTTGGCGAAAACCTGCAACGGTATGGGTTCTGTGGAAAAAAGTATATTCTTCCTGATGTTGGCGGAATAAACTATAAGGATTTAAACCAGTATAAACCACCAAAAATTTTAATCAGGAAAACGGGGTTAGGCATTTATGCATCTATAGATTACGAAAGTACGCTCATCAGTCAAACGGTATATTCTTGTAATTATTTAATGGAAAACGATATACCTTTGGAGTATTATTTAGGTGTAATTAATTCACGGATTCTATACTATTATTATTTAAAAAAATACGGTGAGAACGAATGGAAGTCTCATCCGTATTTAACAAAAGATATTATTTTTTCACTTCCAATAAAGAATATAAGTGATAAGAACAGAAAGATTTGTTTTGAAATCGCTTCAATAGTTAAGAGTATATTAAAAGAATATACCCGTGAGAAGGACATAAAGTTAGAAAAGAAAGTTTTTGAGTTGTATGAAATATCTAATACCGAGAAAGAATTAATTATTTCAGAGATTAACAACCTGCCAAATCTGTCTGCTATTAATCAAATGAAAATAAGAGGCGATGAGATAAATGTATAGATATATCGGTAACAAAACAAAGTTGTTAAGTGAATTAATGATTGCTATTTCCGAAAAGACATTTCCGAATAGTACAATTGTAGACTTAATGGCAGGTACCGGTAGCGTATCTGTTGAATTGCGTAAAAGGGGATATAGAGTAATTGCTTCTGATATGATGACCTATTCAAAACATCACTTGGTTTCGCAGTTGTTACTAAATACCTCTCCTGAATTCAATAAATTGGTAAAGACTTTTCCGTGTATTTTTTCTTCAGAACGCAATAATTATGAGGCAGTAATCAATTATCTCAATTCATTAACTCCTATTAAAGGGTATTTTTATAACGAATTTTCACCAGAGGGAATACCGGCAAACGGAACCCCAAGTAGAAAGTATTTTACCTCGGAAAATGCCCAAAAGATTGATGCAATAAGAGAAACTATCAACAACTGGATAAATGACGAACTGATTACATCGACAGAGGAAAGCTTATTAAAACACACGTTGATTTTGGCAGTTAATGATGTAGCGAACATCTCAGGTACATATGGATATTTCCTTTCGACATTTAACAAGAGCTCCCTAAATCAATTAGAATTAAAGCCAATTGATTTTATTACAGAAGGAAGCATAGATAACATCGTAATTCAAGGATTTGCGGAAGATATCGCAAAAGAAATCGCAGCAGATTTATGTTACATTGATCCTCCCTATATTAAAAGACAGTATGCCGCCAATTATCACATATTGGAAACAATTGCACGTGGTGATTTTCCTGAGGCAAGGGGCAAAAGTGGTTTGCGAAATTGGTGGGATCAACATTCTAAGTTTTGTACAAAAACGAAAATTAAAGATTCCTTTGAATTGGTTATCAGCTCGATGCACTGTGATAAATTTCTAATAAGCTATAGTGAAGATGGATTGTTAAGTCTGCAACAATTAATAAGTATTTTAGAACCTTTTGGAAAGGTTTCATATCAAACAATCGAGTATTCAAGATTTCGAAGTAATAAAAGTAGTTTGTCAAAAAATCTTAGTGAATTTTTAATTTATTTAGAAAAAAGATGACGCTTTATGCCCCCATCTTTTTTGTTAATATCAGTTTTTGTAATATGCTTTAAACGAGGTTGGTTCGAGAGTACAATTATCTTCAACATCACCTTGAATTATATAATAGCCTACATTATTAGTTTGATTGCCTATTCCATAAAAACGGAAAATATAATACTGATCTTGTAATTCTTTGGAGATTCTGACCTCATTTGCAGAAATGTCAAACGGTTTATTTTTGCCACCTGTTGTTGACTTTACTTCTATATATTTTTCAATATATATGTCGTTTTTCTTTTCATACGATTTGATGTCATAACCAAGACCATCACCGATGGTTTTGGAAACCCATTCGATTTTTTCAGCTAATTCTTGTTGCCCCTCGTTAATTAACCTTTCCTTTTCAATTCGAATCGCTAACTCTTCGCCTATATCTCCTATTTTCTTTAGATTTTTTAACCTTCTTTCATAGTTTATATCTTTTCCTGCAGAAACCTTTGCCGATTGAACTGCTTTTCGCTTCTTTTTTGGCGGAGTAGACTTGATAACTTCTATTTTTTCATAATCTATTGTTACGGAAATATTCTTTTTTACGTACTCAACAGCATCATCAGTTTGCTCGTTTAATTCATTAGGAAGATTGATGTTTCCTATAACAGTATCAATTGCAGAACCAACTTGAAAAGGATGAGCTTTATTATTTGAAAACCTTAAAAACTGTTCTGTAAAGAAAAGAATTCCCTGTTTTTTTGACTTTGAAAAAATATCTTCCAAGCCTGCACCTGTAGGCCACTGTGATGGAAAATCTTCACTATCTACGTATGTAGCATAATATTTGGATTTGCCCTCAATAGTTTTTGTTTTGATAATTAGTATATAGAGACAATCGATGAGTCCGGGATACCCTTTTTCATATTTAAACACAACTTTATTGTTTTCTTTGTGACTGTGAGGTTTCGGAAAACCGTGTTGATATTTCCACGCAGGATGGCGATATTTTAAATTCTGTCTACATATTCTATAATCTTTTCTTCCTGTTCTAGGTGATAATTCGATATTATCGTGCTCATTTGTTCCTACTTCATATGCATCAATAGTATAGTTTTTTCTGGGGTATTTTCCATCTTTGTCCCAGTACTCTGGCGTATTGTAAACATCATGTGCATCAGCAAACATTTTGTCTATTTCTTCTTGATTATATCCAGCTGCTTGAATATAAGTTTGTCCACCACCAGAATTAGGCTTTTTAGTTCCATACATATTTGTAAAATCAGAATCCATTATTTTATGATAAAGAATTGACTCAATATACTCCATTTATTCTCCCTCTTTCTCTAAAAATTCAAATATCTCATTATACGTCGTATTGAATGCCTGTTTGTATGCTTTTAGCTGTTCTAGTGAAACATTGTGTGTCCCGGACTCAATTTTGACAATACATTCTCGTGTTGTATCACAACCTATTAACTGAAAGTGTCTAGCAAGTTCGCTAACACCAAAACCTTTGTTTAATCGCATTTTTCGCAAATGCTTACCGAATTCTGCGTTCTTTGATATTTTTTGCATAATTATACTTTACCTCCTTAATTGTTGGGCTGTATTTGCTCCTACTGTTTATATTATATAGGAAATAAAAAGCTGCACCGAACCGAATATGGTTCTATATAGAAAATAATTGAAACTTTTGATTTGTTCTGTTATAATACTAATAACAGTGATGGAGGTGGGAAGTATGGCGGAAAAAATGCTTGACCCAAATTTGTGGAATATATCAGAGTTGTTTAAATCAATTTATCAGGTACCTGTTTATCAACGTCCGTATTCTTGGGAAAAAGAGCAAACAGAAGTTTTACTTACAGATATTATTGATGCTTATAATTCGAAAAATAAGTATGATGGATACTATATTGGCAATATCCTGATTTATGATGTTGGCGAAACAATAAATGGTAATATTATTAAATATGATATTATTGATGGTCAGCAAAGAATAACCACTTTTGCTATCTTACTTATGGCGTTATATGTTTCAGCAATTTCTCTGGGTACAGAAAACACAAATAATCTTTTATTGAAAATAAAAGATGTTCTCTGGAAATGCATTATAGGAGACTACAAAAGAGATTTAAAAACAGTGACACTTAACAGTATTGAAAAACAAGTGTTTTCAGATTTATACGATCATTGTTATGATTCACCTAAGGATATTGAAGAGTTTTGCGACACCTATGAATGTTCTTCTAAAATAGAAAAAAGGGTACTCAACAACTTCTCTTTTATTAGAGAACAGTTACAGAATAAAGTGTCCAAAGATGATCCACAGAAACTTCTTGCGTTTTCGGACTATTGTCTTAATTATGTCAAAGTTATTGCTGTCATTGCTCGTTGTCAAGCAAATAATGTATTTTCGATGTTTGAATCCCTTAATAGCAAAGGTAAAAAGTTAGATGATATTGATCTGATAAAAACATATATTTTTTCAAAACTAGATCCTTCCTCATATGAGAAATACTCAAAAAAATGGGGCAAGCTGATTATTAAAACCAATGATCGGTTATATGACTATTTATATATTTATATTAAGGCATACATCCAGTTCTATTCCAACCGCATTACTGACCTGTATTTTAAAGCATTAAGCAAAGGAATATTAAAAAAGCACTTCAAAGTTGAAACCGAAGCAGAAGCATTTGAAAAACTGATTGATGATATGTATAATAAGGTTGCTTTCTACAATATGCTGTTTTCCCAAAGAGCCGCATATAAGCTAATCGGAAAAAATAAATTCAGATTCTACTATAATGTTTTTACATATATTGATTATCAGCATCCGAAAGCACTGTTTTTCAGGATATTTAATGATTATTCTGAGGGTAAAATCAGCAAATCGGATGTTGAACAGATAGTTGTTCAAGTTGTAGGATATATGATGAAATTCCTTACGATTAACAGTGGGGATAGTAAGGATACCATCACAGTATTCAGAACAATTATGAGTGATATATATAAAGATAAATCGGTAAGCAAAGATAAAATAAATATGCACTTGTCTTCTGAAATCCAAAATAAAGGATTGTCATCGTCCAGACTAAAAAATGATTTAACGTCAATGGATGCATTTAACAAAAATCGAAAGCTTACCGTTTCACTGCTTTCTATATACGAGTCCACAAAGAATAAGGACGGCAAAAACAAAACATCTTATGATGAAGCGTGGTCTATACTCAATACGTTTATAACAACGGACACATTGACGTTAGATCATATTCTTGTGCAAAAGCCGAACCCTAGTAGCTCCAGATTCAGGTATTATCGAGATAAGGATACAGAATGTCTTGTATTAAAGGATAATTCTGATTTTCCCGAAGGCATCACCAACGGGATGGAATACAATGAATTTTTACGTGCAACTCTAAATAAAATAGGAAATCTCAGAATATATTATAGAGATGAAAATGCAGGGAGAGGAAATTCGGAAGTATCGTTAAAGGACTATTCAAGTTTTAATTCTTATTCACAGGTTCAGAAAAGGATGGATCTAATAATTGATACTCTTATTGATTACTGTTTACCAACTCCTGAATACGATAAGATAAATACAAAAAAGCTATCGGACAATTCAGCTAGACGAACATATCCCCGAATGGCAGAAATGATAAGTTTGGGACTGATTTCTCCAGGTGACAAGATTTATATACTCTCAAATCCTGATTCTTCTGTAGCGATACTAATTGATGGAAAAAACGTAATGTATAATGGCGAACGTGTTACGCTCAATGAATGGGGACAAATGGTTAAAGGGTGGTCGTCTATTGATATTTACGAATACGCGGCAATCCTAGGGGAAGAAGAATCTTTACATCAAAAGAGAATCAAATATTTGAGTGGAAATAATTAATATGTCAAAATACAAAACAAATAAATTTGATAAACATGTCTACGCCGGTTACTACAAGCGCTATGACGGCAAGCTGTTCTATGTAGTTACTATGGCAAAAGACGGAGTGACAGGCGAAGATATGGTAATCTATATGCCGTACTCTTTCAGGAATGATGAGGACTACCTAACAATAAGCAAAAAGCAGTTTTGTGAGCCTGTAATGGTAGACGGAAAGCTTCGGGCACGTTATAAGCGGCAAACGCAGATGAGAATCGAGCGGGATTTTATTGAAGTGTTGGAAATGGATAACCTTCCGTCTCCAAAGCGAAAACCGGTTCCAATTCCTGATGAAGAAATACACAGAGAATATCGTGCTGCTGAAAACTATTATGATTACGCAAAAGATTTATGCGTGAATTATTTGGTGGATTTGAGGAAGTATAAGTTTTCAAAAGGAAACAAATATTTTACAGCTCTATCCAAGAAAGAAACGGAAATCGTCTACGAGGATTTGAAGTTTATTAAATCCTGCTTCCAAACAGTTCTTCATGATTATGCCGAGTTTTTCAATGAAAGATTTATAAAACGGTTGTCAATCAGGAAATACGCAGAAGCACATAATATGAATCGTGGTAGCGTAGAGAATATCCAGCGTAAGATGTATAAAAAACTATCGGCGTTGTTGTATGAACGTGACCAAGCGGACGGAAAAATTCGCATAAAAACAACTGAATAATTTGATTTGATAAACACTTGTCTTTTGGCAGGTGTTTATTTTTTGTCTTAACGTTTATGACAAGTTTGTGACAAAAAAGAAGTGTCTGTCGGAACAAGTGAAAGGGTTACTACGATTTCATCTTATTTACGACACTTTTATGACGGCAAAAAAGTGTTTTTGCGTGAAGGGTGAAAGGGTAATTCTTTCACTACAACTGAATAGCTGCCAAGCGAAGGATAAACCGCCACGACCTCTACGGAGCGAGCGCAGCCGCAAGGCTGACGGCACAGCGTCGAGCAGGATTGCCTGTCAGGAAAGTACGCTTTGGTAGTGCTGACAACAAACATTGATGTCACGCTTTTATATGCTCAAAAGCCGCCCTTAATGAACCCTCTGAGCGACGAAACTGACAAAGGCGAGTAATTGTACTATCAACCGTGTTTTTGGACTTGATAAGCGTGACAGAAGAGGAGGTCAAATGCTCATTGAAATAAAGAAAGTTCAGTTCAGAAAAATGAGCCGCTTGGTCAGGCAGGAGTGCTGCAACTATGTGGATGGCAACTGTCTGTTGCTCGACGATGGCGAAACACATTCCTGTGTACAGCTGATTTCCAAATATCACATCTTCTGCAATTATTTCAAGAACGCTGTACTTCCTATTGACAAGGAGCTATATCCGGAACTGATGAGCAACAAATACAAACGCTGCGCCAACTGTGGTTCTAGCTTTTATTCCAGGATTCGCAACAAACGCTAATGTGACAAGTGCGCCGAGAAAATCAAGCGGCAAAAGTCAACTGAACGAAAGCGCCGACAGCGTGAACGTTGTAAGCGGCTCATATATATAAATAACTAAATATAAAAATACTACCCGAATAAGAAGTTTATTTTAACCAACTTACTTCTATTGGCGTGAAATTCCGTTTTCTTTTCGGGAAGTGGAAAGGACAAATTTATGGACAATACAAAGGTTTTCTCGTTTGAAGAAATGAGAGAGATGATGATTGATACCTCGGATTATCAATTCATCAATGAGATCGGGGAGTTTGAAGGAACGCTTATTTTGAAAGCAGAAGGACGTAAGAATTCGATCAGAGCATTCTTTGAATTCGCTGACGGAAGAAAAATCATTACACCGATTTTTTGGTGGCAAAAACGACTCGGTTTTTACGAGATGAAGATAGGAACAAAACTCCGTCTTTTTTATTCGGAAAGTAGCTTGAATAAGATTTATCTTGAGAAGGTCGAAATCATAGAAAATGTGTAGTGTGACTACACGGCTCTACACGGGGCGACAGTCCTACGGTGTAGCGAGCATAGGTTTTGTGTTGCCAAAACCGACGACGGAAAAGCCGAAAGGGGCAGCAGCCCCCAGACTGTGTCAAAAGTCGCCCCTAATTGGTGAATAATTCCCCAAACCCT
>JBJFHX010000160.1:0-9376 GCA_051893995.1 Ruminococcus sp. | reverse complement strand
GACTACGAAATAAAGACAGAGTATGACGATTCGCAGTCATCATCCTATAAAAAGGTAAAGACCGAAGGCAAAAACGGCAAGGAAGAGGTTACAATCCGCACCACATTTACCGACGGTATGCAGACAGACGCTGTTCAGACTGACAGCAAGGTCATTACAAAGGCAGTTGACGAGGTTGTTGTAAGAGGCTCAAAGGATGGAATTGTTGAAGACAGCAGTTCAAGCTCAAAATCAAGTTCTTCAGGCTCAACCTCGGACACATTCTGCTGGCCTCTCCCCTACACCCACAACATCACAAGCGAATATGAATGGCGCTGGGGCAGAATGCATTGGGGAATTGACATTTCAGCAGGCGGAGTTTACGGACAGCCTATTGTCGCTTCTGACGGCGGAACAGTTGTTCAGGCAGGCGACAACGGCGACGGCTACGGCAACTACGTAATCATTGACCACGGCAACGGATACCAGACACTTTACGGTCATTGCAGTTCGGTTGCAGTGTCTTACGGTCAGCACGTTTCACAGGGTGATACAATCGGATATGTAGGTTCAACGGGTAATTCCACAGGACCTCACCTCCACTTTGAAATTATCTATAATTCAAACAAGCTCAATCCTTTACAGTTTGTGTCATAAGCTAATATTGAGCGCACATACAAACAAATCCATAAAATAAATATCACAGCGGTGCTAAATTAGGCACCGCTGTTTTTTATTTTCTGTTTTCTGATTAACCCTTTAACTCAGCTTTGAATCCAGGCTTATTTAAGAAGATAAACGATAATTTATTTAAATGCGTAATTCGGAATTGAGGTCGAGTGGATAGGTTGCGATAAATTAAAAATATAGTGCCCGAATTTATTTATATGCGGCTAAAGCCGCAGGTGTTGATTTTTGTATTTTATAAATGTAGGGAACGGTCTTGACCGTTCCGATTACCCATAAGTTAGCTGTAATCAAGCGGAACAGTCAAGACTGTTCCCTACACTAAAAATTATACGTTACCAATATATCGACATTAATTTGGCAAACAAACCTTTCCAAACAATACGTACTATTACAAATTCGGAGCGTAGCGACCATTAATTCTGCATTCCGAATTACGCATTCCGCATTAAATCAAATTATGGTTTAGCTTACTCAAAAAATAAATGGATTTTCCTTTTATCTATTTGCATATTTTTATAAGCTTATTTTATATTTTTTTATATTTATTTACATATTTTTATAGATTTTTTTGCTTTTGTATGCTAAAATTATTATAATCTAAAATGAAAAGAGGTTAAATTATGAACCTAAACACACAGCAAAATTCAGAAAACAAAAATGCTTTTTTTGCGGCAAACCCTGTTGTAAGACAGCTCAACAAGGTTGAGGAAAAGGCAAAGAAGGGCGAGGGCGCTACATACGCCGGAATAACAATAAAAACAGTCTTTTTCCTGCTGATGACGGTTGTCGGAGTTGCAGGCTACTACCTTGCACACCTCTATTATTTCAGTACGCTCGAACAGCTTAACCTGATTTCCGACGACGGTCTTGTTGTTTCATACACAATCAATGAATTGATTTTTGTCGGAGCAGCACTGCTTATAACGATTATATTCCCGTTTCTTGCGGTATTTTTAAAGAAAACAATTCCCGTTACGGGCACAATTTATTCCTTATCGCAGGGCTTTCTGCTCGGCTGGATAATTCACAGATGTCTGCAGGGCTTTGAGCACCTTGCACTTGAGGCTCTCGTAATTACTCTTATTATTGTTGGTGTTATGGCAATCCTTTACGCAACACGCATTGTTAAGGTTTCCGGCAAGTTCAGAGTTGTTATGACCACACTTTTTGCAACGGTAATTCTGTCGTCAATTGCAGGCTTTATCCTGTACTTTATTCCTGCAACGTCGGGCTTAGTAAGTGCATTCTTTGACAATCCGCTGTTTTCAATCGGATTTTCCGTTTTAGGAATCATCACAGCAACACTCTTTTTGCTCACAGATTTTGACACAATTGAGAAAACTGTTGAAAACAATCTGCCCAAAAAGTATGAATGGAGCGCAGCTTTCGGTCTTGCATTCACTGTTATCTGGATTTACCTGAAGGTTCTTGATTTACTTCTCACGCTTAGCAAAAACAAGTGATATTGTTATACGTTTCATACCCTATACTGATAATTATAGCTACGTAGGGACACGGCGAGCCGTGTCCTCACAAAAATTGCAATGCAATTTTTGTGAACGGGACGTCTGGGAAGCCGTCCCCTACGCATATATTTGTTGTTACCCTACGGACAGCCACACAGGGCTGCCCCTACAATGATAATCTATAAAACTAAATTTAAAACAAAGCAAAACAGACCGTCTCCCGACGGTCTGTTTTGCGATTGTGTGTTTTATGAAAATGAATGTTCAATGTGAGCATTTCATTTTCGTATATTATACTATTTTTTCGACCTTATTTCAAGTGGATACAGGCGGATTTGTCTTTTCTCAACAGGCAAAATGACAATATGCACAATAATTCGAATTATGTTTTGTGTATTATTTTTTCAACAAGCACTTAATAAACACTTTTTTAGCTTATTTTAATTTTATCCACCTGACAAATGATACAAAAATGATGCAGAATTTTATCCGAAAATTATTCTTGAACCTGTGCTTTTATCGGGGCAATCTTGCGTTTTCCGATAAACTTCATCATCACAAGCGCAACGAAAAAGGCTGTAAGCTCGCCGACAGGGAATGCAATCCAGATAAGTGTTTCGGCACTTGCAAAGCAGGTAAATACTGCGGCAAGCGGAAGCGGAACGGCAATAAGCCTTATCAGCGAAAGCACAAGCGAGCTAACGCCGCAGCCGAGTGCCTGAAAAATTCCCTGATATGCAATATTTGCGCCGACAAAAATGTAACCGAGCGTGATTATCCTTATAGCCATAATTGCAAGCTCTCTTGTTTTGTCCGATAGCGAGAAAATTCCGAGAATCTGATTTGCAAACACCTGCAACAGAACTGCTCCCAGAAACATTATGATAAGCGTGTAAATCATTCCGTACCTTATGCCCTGATTTATGCGCTTTTTGCTCTTCATTCCGTAGTTGAACGCTATTATCGGAATCATTGCGTTGTTCATTCCGAATGCGGCAAAGAATACGAACTGCTGAATTTTATAGTAAATTCCGTATGCAGTTACCGCTTCGGTTGAAACGTTTGCAAAGATTACGTTTACGCCGTATGTGAGGAATGACATAAGCGCCTGCATTAAAATTGCAGGTACGCCTACACGGTAAATCTGACCGATGATATTAAGCTGAGGCTTTACGTACTTTACATTTGCGCTGAAATCCTTTGAATTGCAGACGTAATGGAAAATAGCGTCAAGTGCAAATGACACGAACTGACCGATAATTGTTGCATATGCGGCACCGTCGATACCCATTTCGGGCAATCCGCACCAACCGAAAATCATAATAGGGTCAAGGATAATATTCGTCAGCGCACCTGCAATCTGAGCAATAGTAGACTGCATTGTCTTGCCTGTCGCCTGCAACAGCTTTTCATAGGTGATGTACATACTCACGCCGAACGAGCCGATTGTGCAAATTCTGAGATATGATGTTGCCATTGAAATAATCTGCTGATTGTCGGTCTGCGAGGTGATGTATGCGTCAACTCCGAAAATTCCGAACAGCAAAAACACTACGTACATACAAAGTCCGAGAAATATTGAGTTGCCTGCAATTTTACTGCATTTTTCGTGGTCGCCCTCACCCAGACTTCTTGACAAAATTGCGTTGATACCAACCCCTGTTCCGACTCCGATTGCTATCATAAGCATCTGAACTGGAAAGGCAAGCGTAAGCGCATTTACCGCCAAATCGCCCATATGCTGAACTTCGGCAGTATCGGGCATACAGCTTACAAAGTAGCTGTCTACTATGTTATACACCGCCTGAAGTGCCATTGAAACAATCATAGGCAAGCCCATAGAAAGCATAAGCTTTTTGATGTCGGCAGTGCCCATTTTGTTCATTTGTCTTGTTTCCTCTACAATATTCTTCATTTTTACCTCCTGTCGAATGCCCCGATGTGCAGTTAGGGCAGATAAAATGATATTTCCAAACCCATTTTTGCCCGACTGTTTCGAAGCATCTTTCTATAACGCAAAATCGTGCAGCCTTAAAGCAATCCGGATTTATGCTTTAAAGCTACACGATTTATTTTTATTATACAATAATCTTCAAAAATATGTAATAGTTAAGTTTGCAGAAAAATCAAGGGATTTTGAGAAATTTTTGTAAACAGCTTTATTAAGCAGAGCATAATTTACAACTGTTGCTTTAATATAATATATCCTGTTAATTATTCTGATGATGAATAAAATTCACCATCATTGTCCTGACAATGACACAATGGTGTTGTCTAATTTCAAAATTCGAACATTAGTTCTATTTTCTCTTGAAAAACGCAGAAATTCAAAATATAATTAAATTAGGCAAGCAAATAAAGCAGGTCAGATTTACTATTACCGCTTTGCATTATATGCTTGCCCGAAACAGAAAGCCCCGTCTGTTTCAAAGAAAATGAATGATGCGGAGGAAGATAATTGATGAACTACTTTGAATGGTCACAGGAGTATTACAACACAGCGGCTGAAATTGCCATTGTTATAGAAAAACTAAAAAATGAGCGCAAAGGCAAAACGCCTTATGAGCAAAAGGAGCTTAATCTGAAGCTTGCAAAATACAGAACGTACTATAATGAATGTCTTGATATTGCAAATCATCTGCTTGCAAGGCACAAAGGAGTGGCTTAATTGAAAACAAAAATTATACATTTTACAAATGAGAACACAAACAAAATCCTTTTTTCAAGCTTTATTCCGAACGGTACGACAAATTCCGAAAGCCGCAGGAGAATGAAGGAAATCATTTCAAAAGCTATTGTAACGGAGCTTACCGATATGCAGAGAATATGCCTTACAGAGCATTACCTCAACGACAAAAAGCAAAAGGAAATTGCGTCTGAGCTTGGAATTAACGCCTCAACGGTTTCACGGCACATTTCATCTGCACGCAGGAAACTGCAAAACATAGCGTCATATTACGCAAGTTAGTTGAATACCTCGACCGGCGATTCTGAGTATTTTCTGTTAAAGAAAAATAAAGGACTGCACAATTACAACCGTAAGTTGTGCAGTCCTGTTTTATTTGGTAATAGCAAGAATGAATTTAAAATAAAATCTCTTGATTTTTGAGCTGTTGCGCAAAAGCTCCTTTTCAGCGTCGTCGTGATAAGACAAAAGCATTTTAAGCTCATCTGAGCTTACCGTATGACTGCTGAATCTCGCTTTGAGAGCAATTTCCTTTAGCTCATCTGGAATTACGTTATTTGAAAATCTGCCGAGGGATTCAATATGACGGTAAATATAAATCGCCCGACTGTTATTCCTGCCCTTTGAAAAACGCTTATTTCGCACTGAAAGCAGGATTTTTCGCCTTATTAGTACAGTTGCAATCAACAACAGCAATATGATTATCACTGTTATTACTATCTCAAATGCCCCGTAGCCGGTATTTTCTTTATCAGAATTATTGTTTGTTACAGAAGGCATTTCTGTAGTTTTCTCGGTGGTATTCGTTGCCGATTGTGAGACTGTTGTTGCAGGCTCGGTTGGCAAACTGCTCTGCATTGCTTTAGTTTCGTCTGTCGCAGAATTATTCTGTGCAGGCGCAAAGGACGCTGGTGTTGCATCAAGAGGAATCCAGCAATTCATTTCGTCATCAAAATACTCCGCCCAGGCGTGTGCGTTGTCGGAGGTGACTACCGTCCACTCCCCTGCTTTTGCATTGACAAGGTAGCCTGTAACGTATCTTGTCGGCACACCGTAGGCTCTGAGCATTGCCGCTGCGGCAGCTGCATAGTGAACGCAGTAACCCGACTTTGCCTCTGTCAGAAACCAGACCGGAAAGTCCACACCCTCGGGCATAATCTCTGCATCAAGCGAGTAAAATCCGACTGATGAAACAAAGTCCTTTACAAGCTCAGCATACTGCGCATTCGTTTTTATTCCGTCTAAAGAGCTGTCCTGATTTTCATCTCCTCCGAATCTCGGTAAATATATTCCGTTCTGTTCACCGATTTCAATCAACTTTTCGCTTGTTTCTTCGGGAAGCTGAGTATAGGTGTCATAGACAAAATCCTTGTAATCATAATAGGACGAGCTTACGCTTGAATAATATACCTCATTTTCGGAATACGGCAAGTAACTGAGCTCATAGGAAATATATTTGAATTTATTCTTTACAAGCACGTCGCTGACGGCTTCAAAATCTGTCGGTATTTCCTTTGTAAAATACGGAGTGTACATAATATTTTCTCCGTTCTCCGTAATTATGCTCAATGACGATGATTTTTCGGAGTCACTCTTAGCCATAGTAAAGGAATTGTAATCCTGCGGTCGTGACTCATTCTGCTCGTCGGTGAGAATTGACCACTTGTTATCGGAGTAATTTGCGTACGAAACACCCTTTAAATACATTGTTCCGCCTTTGTCGGTCAGAATTCTCATAACCTTTTTACCCTGCTGTTCAATCCTGCCGAGCTTTGTGAGGTCCTCGGTATCGTCTATAAAATTACCGACGGAAGAAATCTGAGAATCAGAGCTTTGCCCACCCTTTAATCCAGTTATTTTTTCTGCATATGAAAGCAAATTGTCCTGCCACTCATATCTCTTATAATTCTCGACAGGAAATATATAGCAGATAATTATTGAAATAATCAGAATAACGGCAGTTGCGCCGAGCATAACAGCTCCGCTCTGCGCAGGATTTTTTCTGCGTACAAAGGACGTAACGTACAGCGCAAAAAGCAGTGATACTGCAACTATCAAAGGCGCAAGCAACGGGAGCGTATCTACGATAATAAAGCACGGAACAAGGACAAGTACCGAAAGCATAACAATCGGGTAAATCCGCCTGATACGCACAAGTGAATTTACAAAAGCCGAACTTAACAAAAACGAAATCAATACGAATAAATATTCTGCGCTTGCTGATTTCGTTGAAGAAAACACTACCGCAGACGGGCAAGGCAGATATTTTGAGTAGATTTCAAGTACGCAGTTTGCCGCATAATTTAACTGCGAAAGCAGTGTTTCAAACGAAAACAGTACAGTAAAAATAAACACAGCCGCCGTTACGAGGTGGCACATAAGAAAGGTTAATTTCCGCTCTACAAGCTTTGCAATAAACGCAAAATACGAGGTGAAAATTAAAGTTGACATTACAACGACAAAAGGCGATGCCGAAACAGAAAATGACGACGAAAAGCACCACAGCAGAGAAAGCATAAGAGTCAGCGAAACACCTGAGCTTACAAAAAATTCAGTTTTGTTCTTCATACGCCGTTCACCTCCTCACTGCTCTCCCCGATTGCATAAACAAGCGAGGGTGCTGAGTCGGTAAAGTGGGTATTATAAGGCTGATTTCTGTATAACGCCTTGATAAACTCCTTCAGCTCTGAGGGATTTGAAATTGAGGAAATCTCTCTGCCGTCATTAAACACAAGGCAGGGTGAACCATTTTTATTAAGGTAATTGCATACATACATAAAGCGAGCCAGAATATCGTCATTTACGTCAGCCGTATGAGTAAACAACAGCCTGACATAAAATTGTCTGTATATAGGAGTGCTCGGCTCACGCACAATTAAATCGTCATATTTTGAAGATAGCTTCCAGTGGATATTTTTAAGGCTGTCGCCGCTTTGGTACTGCCTTAATTCGTAATAGTCGGAAAAGCCGCCGTTTTTCGGCTTGTAGCCTACAATTGAAATTTTACTGCTATCGGGCAGAACGGACGGTTTTTTCGTCTTTGGCATAATATCACAGCTTATGGTTGCATTTAGCTTTATCGGGATAAAGAAAATCCCCGTAAAATCGTAGATTTTTGCATATTTCGCTGTAATATTTACAGAACCGCAGTGCTTTGAAAGCCTGTTATTTTTGGTGTAAAACGGCTTTTTCAGCGTGCCCGAATACATAATTTTCAGCTTTTCGCTAAAATTACAAAAATCATTTTTGACATTCAGCTTTATTTTTATGCGAGGGCAGAACACTGCTTTTCCCTTTTTGCCCGTAACACCTACATAAAAATCATCACCGACTTTTATACTGTCGTTAGTAAAAACAAGAACACCGTTTACTGCACCGCCAATCATAAAAGGCAGGCTGACTAACAGCGACACAAGCGGAACTGCGATTGTCAGGACAAACAGAAACCACGAAAACCAACCGAAATAAAAAACGTTAAAAACAAAGGCGGAGATAAGCAGTAAAAGGTAAATTACAATATTTTTTATCATAACTAAATCCTCGGTGCTCTGACCTTTGACATAATATGCTTCAGCACCTGTTCGCTGTTTAAGTGTCTTGAAACCGATTCGGAGCTTAAAAT
Source organism: Ruminococcus sp. (assembly GCA_051893995.1). GTDB lineage: Bacteria > Bacillota > Clostridia > Oscillospirales > Acutalibacteraceae > Ruminococcoides. The sequence continues at coordinate 933 of JBJFHX010000160.1, read as the reverse complement.
GATTCTGTGACCGAGGGTTGGCAGAAAAACATTCTGAATGTCCTGCGGAGTAACGTAGTCCTTGCCTGCGGCATATGCGGCTGATTTAGCCATATCGGTGAGAGAAAGCGTTGCCCTCGGGCTTGCACCTCTTTGAATAAGACTGCTGTTCCTCGTTGCCGAAACAAGCGAAACGATATACTCGGCAATTTCTCTTTTTACAAAAACCTCTTTTACGCCGTTCTGCATTTCAACAAGCTGTTCTCTTGTCACAACGCAGTTAACGTCGTCAAGCGGATTGCTGTGACTGCGGTTTAAAAGCATTTTGCACTCGGAGTCATTGTCGGGATAACCCATTGAAATTCTCACCATAAAGCGGTCGGTCTGCGAGTCGGGCAGAAGCTGAGTTCCCGACGCACCGGCAGGATTCTGCGTTGCGATAACCGAAAACGGACGCTCAAGCGGATAGGAACGTCCCTCAACCGTCACCTGCTGTTCCTCCATTGCCTCAAGCAGAGCCGCCTGAGTACGGCTTGACGTTCTGTTCAGCTCGTCCGCAAGGAAGAGGTTGCAGAAAATTGCCCCCTTGTTAAATGTGATTTTTCCGCTGTCCTTGTTGTAAACGGCAAAGCCTGTAATGTCGGACGGCAGGGTGTCGGGAGTAAACTGTACACGGTTGTATCTCAGGCCGAGTGCCTTTGAAAATGCAACCGCCATTGTAGTTTTGCCCACACCGGGGATATCCTCAATAAGTATGTTTCCGTTTGCGAGAATTGCAAGGAGCGAGGTTACAATCGCCCTGTCCTTGCCGTTCACCGCCTTTTTAACTTCATTTACTATTAACTGAAAATTATTCATAATACACCTTTATAAAAGTTATAAATTTAGTGCAACGTTGACGTAGGGACACGGCGTGCCGTGTCCACACAAAAATTGCGTTGCAATTTTTGTGAA
>JBJFHX010000159.1:0-9386 GCA_051893995.1 Ruminococcus sp. | reverse complement strand
AGGTTGAGGATTGTATCCATCATACCGGGCATAGAAGCTCTTGCGCCTGAACGAACGGAAACGAGAAGGGGGTTTTCCTTATCGCCGAATTTTTTACCGGTGATTTCTTCCATCTTTTCGATGTACTCGTTAATCTGACCCTGAATTTCGTCATTGATTTCTCTGCCGTCCTCATAGTACTGAGTACAAGCTTCTGTTGTAATAGTGAAGCCCTGGGGAACGGGAAGTCCTAAACCTGTCATTTCTGCAAGGTTAGCACCCTTACCGCCAAGGAGCTCACGCATGTTAGCATTACCTTCTGTAAAAAGGTACACCCATTTTTTTGCCATTTTGGTAATCCTCCTATAAATAAATAGTATATACGGCTATAGCAAAGCGTTTACACTCTGCCTGCAAGTATAAGCCTACAAGTTATTATAACAAAGAATAGCAAAAATAGCTACATTTTTTTGAAATTTTTTCTTATAAAAAACAGTTTAAAATTTTATTAATATTGTATAAATCGTTTAAAATATGCAGGAATATTGTTTTTTTGTAAAATTCACTTGAAATTTGTAATTTTTATGAGATAATATTAATATCTGTTGGTATGTTCGACAGATATGGTGTTATACAATATATAATTCAGGCTTTATGCCGTATAATAATGAGGTACAAAATGGGTAATTGTGCAATTATTCTTGCCGGCGGCGAGGGCAAGCGAATGAAGTCCGACAAGCCTAAGACTCTCTCTGAGGTTCTCGGTAAGCCGATGCTTATGTGGGTTATTTCCGCACTCAGAAATGCCGGAATTGACGACATATGCGTTGTAAAGGGCTTTAAGAAAGAGTGTATTGAGGAGTTTCTGTCTGCTCTTGATTTTGAAGTTGAAAGCGTTTTTCAGGCTGAACGCCTTGGCACAGGTCATGCCGTTATGATGGCAAAGGATTTTCTTAAAAATCACAGCGGAAACGTTGTTATTTTAAACGGCGACGCTCCGTTTATGTCGAGCGACACAATCAGGAAGTCGCTTGCTCAGCACACAGACAGCGGTTGTGCCGCTACGGTAATTTCCGCAAAGGTTGACGACCCGACAGGCTACGGACGTATCGTCCGTGACGAAAGCGGTCAGCTAAGGGCAATTGTCGAGCAGAAGGACGCTGACGAGGAAACACTTAAAATTAACGAGGTTAACTCGGGCGGTTTCTGGTTTGACTGCGAGCTTCTTTTGTCGGTGCTTGACAGAATAAAGTCCGATAACAATGCAAAGGAATATTATCTTCCCGATGCGATAAAACTTCTTCTTTCAGACGGCAGAAAAGTAGGCGCATATACGGCAGAGTGCAGTGACACGGTACTCGGTGCAAACGACCCTGCTCAGCTTGATGAGCTTAACGAAATTGCAAAGTCAAGGGGTTATTCCTGCTAAACAGTTAATCATTCATTTATCATAAATAATTCGCAAATTATATGCAAAGGAGTTATTACAATGAATTTTCACGGTAAGGACATCAAAATTTTCACCGGCAGTTCAAATGTTGACGTAGCTCAGGGTATTGCAGGCTGTCTTGGTCTGCCGCTCGGCAAAAGCGACTGCACACAGTTTTCAGACGGCGAAATTGCTGTTTCGCTTCACGAGTCTGTTCGTGGCAGCGACTGCTTTATTGTTCAGTCAACATGCACACCCGTTAACGACAATCTTATGGAAATGCTCATTATGATTGACGCTATGAAGCGTGCTTCTGCTGCAAGAATTACTGCTGTTATGCCCTACTTCGGCTATGCAAGACAGGACAGAAAAGCTAAGGCAAGAGATCCGATTTCGGCAAAGCTTTGCGCTGACATCATCACAAGCGCAGGCGCTGACCGTGTGCTCACAATGGATTTGCACGCAAATCAGATTCAGGGCTTTTTCAACATCCCCGTTGACCACCTTCAGGGTGCAACTCTCCTTGCAAACCATATGAGAGAGAAAATCGGCGGCAACCCTGACGATTACATTGTAGTTTCTCCCGACCTCGGTTCGGTTACCCGTTCAAGAAACTTCGCTGCTAAAATCGGCACAGGTCTTGCAATCATTGACAAGCGCAGACCCAAGCCTAACGTATGCGAAGTTATGAACATCATCGGTGACGCAAGAGGCAAAAAGGTTATCCTTGTTGACGATATGATTGATACAGCAGGCACACTCTGCAACGCCGCTAACGCAATTGTTGAAAAGGGCGGTGCAACCGAGGTTTACGCTTGCGCAACTCACGCAGTTCTTTCAGGTCCTGCAATTGAGAGAATCAAGAACAGCGCACTCAAAGAGGTTGTTCTTCTCGACACAATCCCCGTTCCGCAGGAAAAGATGATTGACAAGTTCACAATTCTTCCTGTAGCTCCCACATTTGCCGAGGCTATTGCAAGAATTTACAACGACAAGCCGTTTACTGCTGCATTCGGCTGATAATTTCAAACCGCTCGGCAGATTCCGACTGAATTTTCCGTTATTTCGGAATACAATAATTTTATAAAATAAAACAAGCGGGTTGAAAAATACCCGCTTATTTTAGTTCGAGGATAATGGTTGATTCTGAAAACGATAGCGGTTTTTTGCACAAGGAGAACACATTTTATGGATTGGTTTAACATTTACGGATTGTTCATTATTGCAACTATTATGATACCAAATATTATCTTTGCAATAAAGTGCAAGGACGGTTTCGTTAATTATTGGCACAACAAGGCTATCGAAACACTTGAGCAAATCGGCCGGTTTGGCTGTTTAGGATTGATGATTATTAATATCCCCGGAACATATTTTGGCTTTTGGTTTGAAAATGCGTTACCTGTCTATTTGGCAACAAATGCAGTGCTTGTAATTACATACTGCGTTATCTGGTGTATATGCTTTAAGAAAAACTCCGTTTTTCGTGCATTAGCATTGTCAATTATTCCATCAATTGTTTTTTTGTTCAGCGGCATAATGTTTTTATCGATTCCGCTTATTACATTCGCATTTATTTTTGCACCGTGTCACATATTAATAAGCTATAAAAATGCTGTATTATCCCGTCGGCAGATAAAATAAAATAATCAGGAGTAAAAATATGTTCGGAAAAAATAAAATTTCAGGCTCAATTGAATACCTCGTTGTCGGGCTGGGAAATCCCGATAAAAAATACGAAAATACACGCCATAACACAGGCTGGCTTGCGCTTGATTACATAGCTGACAAGTACAACTGCAAGGTAAACAAAATCAAGTACAAAAGCTTTGTCGGCGACTGCACAATCGGCGGTGCAAGGGTTATGCTGATGAAACCGACAACGTATATGAATAACAGCGGTCAGGCGGTTGTCGAGGCGATGAATTTCTATAAAATTCCGCCCGAAAAGGTGATTGTAATTTTCGACGATATATCACTTGACGTGGGCAAAATGCGCATACGCTCAAAGGGAAGTGACGGCGGTCAGAAGGGTATGCGCAGTATAATTTATCTCAGCGGCAGTGAAAACTTCCCGAGAATTAAAATCGGAATTGGTGCAAAACCGAATCCGCACTGGGATTTAGCCGACTGGGTGCTGTCAAAATTCAGCGACGATGAATTCAAAACGCTCGGCACAATGTTTGACAACGCCGCAAAGGCTGTTGAGCTGATTATTGATGGCAAAACCGACCGTGCAATGAATATGTTTAATTAATATGAAGGACATTAAAATGACCGATAAAATGAATTTTCTTGTCAATGTTCTGAAAAACTCGCCTGCTTTCAAATCGCTGTTGAGCAACGCAAAAACAGGCAAATCGCTTTGCGTTTCGGGACTTTCGACAATCAACAAAGCAAATGTAATCTATGCGCTGTGCCGCCTTAAGGGCGTCACGGCTTTTTGTGTTGCCTCCGACGAAAAGGAAGCGCAGACGCTCTGCAACGACCTTTGCAGTATGGGGCTTAAAGCCTGCGTATACCCCGTGCGTGACTACAATTTTCTCGACTTTAAGAGCAAATCGCACGAATACGAGCACGCACGTTTAAAGGTACTTTTAAAGCTCATTGAGAATGACTGCGACGTCGTAATCTCCTGCATTGACGCCGCAAGTCAGCTCACCGTGCCGAAAAAGGTGTTGGAGGAATCGACAATCGTATTTGAGGAGGGCAAGGAAATTCCGCTTGAAAAGGCTGTACGTTCGCTTACTCTGCTCGGTTATGAACGCTTTGACGCCGTTGACGGCAACGGTCAGTTTTCGCTCAGGGGCGGTATTCTCGACTTCTTTATGCCCGACTCGGAATACCCTGTCAGAGCAGAATTCTGGGGCGATGAAATTACCGATTTAAGTTACTTTGACCTCGAAACTCAGCGCCGCTTTAAAAAGGCAGGCAAAATAAAGCTCACCCCCTCAACCGAAATAATAATCGAGGACAAGGACGCACTTGCCGACAAAATCGTTCACAAGGCAAACCTTCTCCGCTCCAGAAACAGTGCAAAGGCAAAGGAAAAACTGTTTTCCGAGGCAGAGCTGATCAGAAGCGGTGCACAAATTGCAAATGCAGACAAGTTTATCGGTCAGATTTACGACAAGCCAGAATGTCTTTTTGACTATTTCAGCCGTGACACGCTGTTCTTTACCTCCGAGTTCGGCAATATAAGCGAACGAGGAAAAGCAATGGATTTTCAGAACACCGAGGCTTTAAAGCAGGGCTTTGAGGACGGCGTTCTGTGCAGAGGCTTTGACCGCTTTACACTCACCTTTAACGAATGTATCGACATTTTCAACTCACACGGTACCATTTTGCTTGAAAGCTTCGTTCACGGCAGTATTCCGATTAATCTGTCGGATATTATCAGCTTTTCTTCAAAACAGCTCAACCGCTGGAACGGCTCTTACAAACAGCTCTCTGAGGATTTGGAGGGACTTTTCACTCCGCCAAGCCGTGGAGTTATCCTTGCCGGAACGGACAAGTCGGCTAAAAATCTCTGCGACAGCCTGCGAAACGACGGCTTTCCTGCTCAGCTTTGCGACAGTCTTGATGAAGCAAAAGCAGGAGCAATTTACGTTCTTACAGGTGCACTGAGTGCAGGTTTTGAATTTCCGGGCGAAAAATTCTTTCTCATAACCTACGGGCAGACAGCCTACACACCCGAAAAGAAAAAGCATAAAAAGCAAAAAAACGGTCAGGAAATCTACAGCCTGTCGGAGCTTTCCGTAGGCGACTACGTTGTTCACAACGTACACGGTATCGGAGTTTTCGGCGGAATACGCAAAATCGACACTCACGGAATCACAAAGGACTACATAAAAATCGACTATGCAAAGGGCGACGTGCTTTACGTTCCCGTAACTCAGCTTGATATGGTGGCAAAGTACATTGGCCCACGTGAAAATTCAAGCGTAAAATTGAGCCGTCTCGGCTCGCAGGACTGGCAGAAAGCAAAGGCAAGGGTTAAAACCTCCGTAAAAGATATTGCAAAGGAGCTGATTGCTCTCTACTCGGCACGAATGAAGGCAAAGGGATATGCTTTTTCGGGCGATAACGAGTGGCAGAGGGATTTTGAAGCGAGCTTTGAATACGAGGAAACTCCCGACCAGCTACGCTGCTGCGAGGAAATCAAGCACGATATGGAGCGCACAGCACCTATGGACAGACTGCTCTGCGGCGACGTAGGCTTCGGCAAAACCGAGGTTGCTCTGCGTGCGGCTTTCAAGTGCGTTGCCGACTCAAAGCAATGTGCTCTCCTCTGCCCCACCACAATTCTTGCGTGGCAGCACTACCAGACCGTCACCAAGCGTTTTGAGGGCTATCCGATAAGAGTTGAACTGCTCTCACGCTTCCGCACGCCCAAACAGCAAAAGGAAATACTTAAAAAACTCAAGCGTGGTGAAGTTGATATGATTGTCGGAACTCACAGACTTGTACAGAAGGACGTTGAGTTCCGTGACCTCGGACTTGCAATCATTGACGAGGAACAGCGCTTCGGCGTTGCACAAAAGGAGCGATTCAAGGAGCTTTGCAAAAACGTTGACGTGCTCACGCTCTCGGCTACTCCGATTCCGAGAACGCTGAATATGGCTATGAGCGGACTGCGTGATATGAGCGTAATCGAAGAAGCGCCGCAGAACCGTCAGCCCGTACAGACCTACGTACTTGAACACGACGACGCAGTAATCAACGAAGCGATAAGACGTGAGTTGCGCAGAGGCGGACAGGTTTTCTATCTTCACAACAATGTTGAAACAATCGAATCGAAGGCAAACAAAATTCTTGAAGCCGTACCCGAGGCAAAGATTGCAATAGGTCACGGCAAGATGAAGGAAAGCGAGCTCAGCGAAGTATGGCGCAAAATGCTTGAGCAGGAGGTTGACGTGCTCGTCTGCACTACTATAATAGAAACGGGTGTTGATTTGCCGAACGCAAATACCCTTATTATAGAAAACGCAGACTGTATGGGACTTTCACAGCTGCATCAGCTAAGAGGACGAGTCGGCAGAAGCTCAAGGCGAGCCTATGCTTACTTTACATTCAGGCGAAATAAGGTGCTTACGGAAATCCAGCAGAAGCGACTTGCCGCAATCAGGGAATTCACCGAATTCGGCAGCGGCTTCAAAATTGCAATGCGTGACCTTGAACTGCGAGGCGCAGGCAACATTATGGGCGCACAGCAGCACGGTCACATGGAGTCGGTCGGCTACGATATGTATCTTAAGCTTCTCGGTGAGGCAGTAAGCGAAGAGCGTGGAGAAACGCCCGAAACCAAGGACCTCGACTGTCTTATCGACATTTCTGTTGACGCTCATATTCCCGAAAGCTATGTTGAAAGCCTTACTCTGCGTCTTGACGTTTACCGCTTAATCGCAGACATAAGAAACATTGAGGACAGCAAGGACGTAAAAGACGAACTGCGTGACCGTTTCGGCGAAATTCCTCAGTCGGTACTGGGACTTATCGACATTGCCCTTATCAGAAACAAGGCTTATTCAATGGGAATTTACGAAATACGTCAGAACGAAAACTCTCTTCTGCTCTACACAAAGGAAATCAAATCTCCCGAGGTTGCCGATTTGCTTATCGCTCTCAACGGCAAGGTAACGCTTTGTTCAGGCACAAAGCCGCATCTCTCGGTAAAATGCAGAGAAGGCGTTTCCTCGCTTGAAATGCTCAAAAAGATATTTAATGTTTAAGCAATAAAAAAAGAAAAACCAACGCTTTTCGGCTTTCTTTCAATTTTTTTTCGATAAAATTTTAATAAAATATAGACAATGACAATTTTTTTGTGTATAATTATAAAGTACGCATACTGTGAAAGTGTTTCTCGTATGCATAATGCTAATTTAAGTAAGGACGGTATACTAATATGAAACCAAATGTAAAAATCGGTTCATTCCTTATGGCAGTTGTAATGATTTTTTCTGTCTTGATTGTTTCGGGATGTACTCCGATAAGTCTTAATAAGGAATGGTCGTACAAGTCGGGCGACAAGGAGCTTGCAATCGGCGTTTATATCTATTCTCTTGATACTGCTTATCAGCAGGCAAAGTCATACGCTCAGGAGCTTGACGATTATGACGAATCAAAGGACAGCTGGCTTGAAATGGAAATTACCGACGACGACGGTAAAAAGGAAGTTGCAAGCAAGTGGATTAAAGATCAGGCAAAGCTTATGTGCTTAAGCTACCTTGTTCTTGATGAGCAGATTGAAAAAGAAAATGTTGAAATTTCACTGGCTTCTGCCGACGAACAGGCTGAAACCTACTGGAATGTAGGTCAGTATGCAGACTACGGCTACATTATGCCTATGAAGGACGATTTAGAGCCATACGGTATTTCTCTTGAGAGCTTCCGTTACTGCTCAACAGAGTACAGCACAAAGTATCAGGCACTCTTTAACAAGCTCTACAAGGAAGGCGGCTCAAAGGAAGTTAGCGACGAGGAGCTTACAAAATATTTCAACGATAACTACACAGACTACAGCTACTTTTCTGTAAACCTCTATACTGCTACAACAGACGAAGCAGGCGAATCAACTAACGTTGCAATGTCAGACGAGGAAGCTAAAAAGCTTACTGACGAGATAGACGGCTACGTTAAAGACATTAACAACGGCAAATCATATGACGATGTTATTGACGCTTATATGAAGGCAAATGACCTTGAATCAACTCCTGCAACATCAAGCATTGAAAACCTTGAGAACAGCTCTCTCGGTGACGAGGTTAAGGAAGCACTTGAAAAGCTTGACAGCAAAAAGGCAACAGCCGTAAAGGTAGGCAGCGGCGAAACCGCAGTTTACTACTTTATCTACAAGAGAAATATCAAGGACGCTGCAAAGGATTATATTGCAGATGAAACCAACAAGGCAAATCTGCTTTCTTCAATGAAGGGTGAAGAATTTGCCGACTACATAGAAGAACTCACTAATGAGCTTGACTACGAAGAGAACACCTCGGCTATTGAGAAGTATGAGCCGAAAATGTTCTTTATTCCCGTTGAGCCTACTACATCAGCAGAAGACAGCGAAACAAGCGAGGAATAATTCCGAAACAGTATTTCGGGGAAAGGAGTTTGTATGAGCAGACGAAATAAACTTATTACAGCTCTATTATCAATTGTTTTTTGTTTTTCAATGTTTTCGATTACTGCATTTGCAGTAGGTGAAAACGAAGGTAATGATCCAATAGACCCCGGTCAGGTAGCAACTACTCCGGAATATCCTGATCAGCCCACGGAAGCGCCTGCTCCCGATCCTGATCCTGAACCTGTTGATCCCGATCCGGAACCTGTATATACAGACCCTGTTTCAGACCCAGGATATGAAGAGCCCGGATATGAGGACCCCGGTTACTCTTATGAAGATTCGGGCAACGAAATATACTATGACAGCGACAACGGCGGTGAAAGTTCAGAGTTCTATGTCGGAGGCGGTCAAAGCTATGTTCCGCCGGCAAGCACAGCTCCCTCGGCACCCCTTTATGAATCCAACCGCAAAATTGACGACAGCGTTCTGTCAAACAGCGACTGGAAGGATATTTCAGCAAGTCTGAAAAATGCCGGTCAAGGCAGTGGGGACGATTCCGACGACTTCGGTTTTATTAAAAATAACGACAGTCTCAGCGACAACGGTGAATGGATGCTCTACACCGGTATCGCCTGTCTTGCACTCAGTGCAGCCGGAATTGCTTACGTAATTATTTCATCTGTCAGCAAGCATAAAAAGCTATCGGGCGGTCTTAGCGGCAAGCAGTATGCATACGCAGGTGCAGGAAACAGCCGATACCGTTCTTCAAGCGACTATGATGACGGTTACAAGGACGAAAAAGTTGCGAAAAAGAAGATTGACAGAAGCAGAAAATATGACACTGCCGACGTTAAGCTTCCAAAATCATCAAACGGCACCCGCTATAAAAACGGCGGAAAACGCTACAAATAA
>JBJFHX010000158.1:0-2344 GCA_051893995.1 Ruminococcus sp. | reverse complement strand
CTTTCCGATAATCCTGCTTTGCTTGGCGCTCCAAAGGACTTTGAAATCACAGTAAGAAACGTTACTCTTTCAAACGGAGCAGGCTTTGTCGTTACCTACACAGGCGATATAATGACAATGCCCGGACTTCCCAAGGTTCCTGCTGCTCACAGCATAGATGTTGACAGCGACGGAAAAATTGTAGGTCTTTTCTGATATGAGTATAATAATTTCAAAGTCAACCGAAGACACAGAAAAAATCGGTGAAATAGTTGCAAAAAAACTTTCAGGTAACGAAGTAATCGCTCTTTTCGGCGGACTCGGAATGGGAAAAACTGCGTTTACAAGAGGACTTTGCAGAGGACTTGATGTAGACGACGGAGTTTCCAGTCCGACTTTTGCCCTCGTCAATGAGTATCACGGAAAATACAATATCTATCACTTTGATATGTACAGAGTGACCTCATGGGACGATTTGTATTCAACGGGATTTTTTGACTACCTTGATAACGGCGTACTTGTTATCGAGTGGAGCGAAAATATTGAGGGTGCGTTGCCTGAAAATGCAATAAGAATAAACATCTCAAAGGGAGAATCTGATGATGAAAGAACTTTTGAGATTAAAGGTGTTGATATACAGTGAAAATACTTGCTGTTGATACTTCAGCAACGGCGGCTTCGGTTGCTGTTGCCGAAGAAAATAAGCTTATCGGCGAGTTTTCTATAAATACTGCGCTTACTCACAGTCAGACGTTAATACCTATGATTGACGAACTGCTAAAAAACACAGGCTTGTCTGTTAACAACATTGATGCCGTAGCTGTGAATGCCGGTCCCGGCTCATTTACGGGAGTAAGAATAGGTGTAGCCGCCGTAAAGGGAATAGCGTTTCCAAAGAATTTACCCTGCGTTTCAGTTTCAACGCTTGAGAGTATGGCGTATAATATGCTCGGTAACGACTGCATTGTCTGCTCGGTAATGGACGCTCGCTGTTCACAGGTGTATAATGCGTTATTCAGAGTAAATGGCTGTTCTGTTACACGAATGACGGCTGACAGAGCACTTTCACTTACTGACTTAAAACTTGAACTTCAGAATATCAGCGAAAAAATAGTTCTCGTTGGCGACGGAGCTGTTCTGTGCAGTGAATTTTTAAATTCAGAGCTTGAAAACGTTATGCTAGCACCGTTAAATAACCGAATTCAGACTGCTTCTTCTGTTGCGTATGCCGCCTTTGGAAAGATTAATAACGGCGAAACATTAACATCAGATGAGCTTATGCCTGTATATTTAAGACTGCCTCAGGCTCAGAGAGAACTAAATAAAAAGATGGGGGTTAAATAATGATAGCACTCGGATGTGACCACGGCGGATATAACTTAATTTGCGCCGTAAAAAAGTACCTTGATGAAAAGGGAATAGAGTACAAGGATTTTGGTACTTACAGTACAGAAAGCGTAGATTATCCTATTTACGCATACAAGGTTGCTACAGCAGTGGCAAACGGAGAATTTGAATTTGGAATTCTCTGTTGCGGAACGGGAATAGGAATTTCTATTGCCGCAAATAAGGTTAAGGGAATCCGTGCCGCAGTTGTAAATAATGAGTTTGGCGCAGAGATGACCAGACGTCATAATCACGCAAATATCCTTTGTATGGGCGGCAGAGTTACAAGTGAAGAAGAAGCCTTAAAATATACCGACATTTTTCTTAACACACCCGAAGAGGGCGGCAGACACGATAACAGACTTGCAATGCTTACTGAGATCGAAAACGGTACATTTGAATTGTAATAAATAATTCCATAAAATAAACATCTATTTAAAAGGCGTTCGTTTGAACGTCTTTTATTTTATCTTTTATAGTGTAATATTTCTGTAATATTTAGTAATTTATTTTATTAAATCCGCCTTTTAACATAACTAACATTTTTCCACAGATGAAAATATCGCTTTCCACATAACTAACAACTTTCCACACAAGAAATATAAATTGTAAAAACTATGCAATACTAATAAAATTACTATAATAAAATGTGCATAATATACATATAATTATCCTTTTGTAACTAATTGCGATAAAAAATTTCATTTTTTTAAATTTATTTACAAAAAAGACTTGTTTTTTTTCTAATAAAGTATTATAATAACATCACAATGTTTTTAAAGAATTTTAAAAAAGAATTATAAATGATTTGGAGAGAGAAAAAATGAGACTTCGTAAGCAGGAACTTGGAGACAGAAATCTGGTAGGCAATCGTGTGGAGCTTGTCAGAAAGCAAAAGGGTATGAAGCAAAAAGAGCTGCTCGCACAATTACAGGTAAGCGGTGTTGATATGAATGCATCAGGTCTTTCAAAGCTTGAG
>JBJFHX010000157.1:0-2370 GCA_051893995.1 Ruminococcus sp. | reverse complement strand
ACGGCATCCTTGACGTCCCGAAACGTTACCTATATATCAATTTATAATTCGGGCAACCGTTTTTACCAAAATAACCGACTTTTCCACTCGAATTGCCTGCGGCGGCTCGCCGCTAAATTATGGTTTAGCTTACAATAATCAGAAAATTTTATACTGACATAAAGCAAGAAAGAACTGCAAAATACAGTTCTTTCCTTGATGTCGTTATATTCCGGTCTTAGCTTCATATTACGGCATCAACTTCTAATCAACAAGTGAATACCGCTATAAACCGACCATAGTTTTCTGAAGCTCGGTTGCGTCCATTACATTGACCATACCGTCGCCGTTGTAGTCAGCAATTACAAGCTGTTCAGCCGTAAGGCTTCCTGCGCCTGCGGCTTGCTTCTGAATTTCGGTTACATCGACAATGTTAATGATTCCGTCAAAGTTTACATCGCCCTTTAAGAAAACAGGCATTGTAACGAGTGTTTTTTGAATGCACTCACCCGAATACTGCATCGTGTTTTCAATGTTCGGATTTGAAGAAACAGCCGCATAAACAACGTTATCTGCTACCCTTAATCCGTAGCAATTGCCCAGAGTCGTGTCAACCAAAGCAAACTCTTCCATTGTATTAGTGGTCACATCGTAGCTGTAGATACAGTCTGCCGAGTTGAAATACAACAAGCCGTCGCTCTCATCAAGGCTCATATATCCGCCTTTCCAGTAGCTTGACGAGCCTGCCTTCCACCTGAAATCAAACTGCTTTACAATTTCCGCTGTGTCAGATTTTGTGTTGTACCTGAGCAAACATCTTTCGTATTTGCTCTGATACTTGTTGTCAATTACATAGCAATCATCGTTTACAAAACAGAACTGCGTGTCAAATTCACGGAACAGACAGTTGTCATATTTTGTGTTGCTTGACTTATAGTAAGCATAATCAAAGCCGTAGTGCTCGGAAATCTCATCGTTTCCGCTGCTGATTGCACTGTCGCTGAGCAGGAAATACTTGTGCGATACGTGACCGTTCTTGTCGGGCATAGGGTCGTCCCATGTGAGGTCAACGTTATAGTATACGTTATTTATCCGCACCTTGTTCCAAAGATGATACATAGCCGACGATTCAACAATTTCGCTGTGAACTCCTGCAAGTGAAAGCAGGTAGGAATACGCCTCGGCATAACCCTGACAGTTAGCGTTTCCGTTAACTATTGACTCATACGCAGAAACATATAATGAGCTGTTATCATCAACGTACTTGCAGTTGAGCACAAGCAAATCGTGCAGAACAACCGCCTTTTCAAATTCGGTCATACTGCTGTCGATTTTTTCAAGATATTTGTCGCACTGCGCATTAAAAGCGTCAATCTTTTTCTGAGCAGTCTGCCTGTCATAGAGATAAATCGGGCATATTACTGCAATATATGTACCGTCCGAGCCAAGCATATACTGAGTGGGGTCAATATAGAACAGCTCGGGATTTTTCCTAAGGACAGTCTTGATTATATATCGCATAGTTTCCTTGCCGGTAATATGAAAATCGCCGACATAAATCTGCTCGCTGAAATTCGTCATACCCTCGGCAAGCCTATCGCAAAGCTCCTTGTTGCTTTCGTAAAGCTCTTTATTGTAAGTTATATAAGAATCATTCCCGGCAGCGAAAGCGGTATTACAAACAGCAAAAGTCATTGACGAAAACGCCAATATAAAAGTAAGCATAAAAATGAGTGAATTTTTTATAAATTTACACGACTTTTTCATAATACCACCTCTTTTCACTCTAATTATAACACTTGTCAAACAGTAAATCAATTATCATAAATTAATATAAATTTTAGAATAATTTTTATGCTTTTTACCAAAATGTATGCTATATTATATAGTAAAAACAACAAATCATAACACATCGAATGAATAGACAATAAATCCTCTGCATATAGATTACCAAGACGATTGGAGGGTTTCTTGTGAAAGGAATAGTGGAAGAACGTGCAGCAATGCTGGGCGAGTACATAATAGAAAACAAAGCTACGGTAAGGAGCACAGCAAAAAAGTTCGGCGTCAGCAAAAGCACAGTGCACAAGGACGTAAGCCAACGGCTGAAAACGCTCAATCCTGCGCTTTACCGTGAGGTAAGACGAGTTTTAGACATAAACAAAAGCGAACGGCACATAAGGGGCGGAATAGCAACCAAGAATAAGTATCTGCGTGAAAAGGCTCTGGAGAATAGTGAGCATTAATTGCGGATTAAGCATTATGATTTGTTGTTGGGGAAATTCTGTTATATTCGGTGACGTTTAGTTTTTTTTATGTAGCGGCGAACTGTGTTCGCCATAATGTATAAATTGTTTCACAATTTATACATAGGGACGTGTAGGAACCCGT
>JBJFHX010000156.1:0-9728 GCA_051893995.1 Ruminococcus sp. | reverse complement strand
CTCTATAGCCGTAGGGGACGGCATCCTTGACGTCCCGATACGTCACCTATATATCTACTTGAAATTCGGGCATCCGTTTTATCCAAACAATCCGACTTTTCCACTCGAATTGCCTGCGGCGGCTCGCCGCTAAATTATGGTTTACCGAAGTAATGTGAATGATAATTATTAATAAAATGCGCATAAAATCAGTATTTTTGTGCAAACAAATGTTGTTGCAATTTCACGTTTGTTATGATATAGTTGAGTATGGAAGTTTTGGAGTAAGTAAAAAGTGCTAATTGTGCACAAACACAAGCATTAAAGGTGAATTTTATGGATTACAAGTTGATAGCGCTTGACATTGACGGGACGCTGACAAATTCCAAAAAGGAAATCTCGCCCCGCACAAGGTATGCTCTGCTTGAAGCGCAAAAACAGGGCAAAAAAATTATTCTTGCATCAGGACGTCACCCTATCGGAATCTATTCCATAGCAAGGGATTTGCTCCTTGACCGCTACGGCGGATTCATTATGGCGTTCAACGGCGGAAAAATCATCAACTGCGAAACGGGCGAAACCGTTGTGAGCAAGCTGTTTCCGCTGGAGTATCTTGCCGACATTGTCGGTGTGCTCAAGGACTCGAACATCACAATCAACACCTACGACGATAAGCGCATTATTTCCGACAACAAGGTAAATGATTATACCTATGTTGAAAGGGACATCATCAAGGCGGAAATGGTTGTTGTTGACGACTTTATTTCGGCTGTTAAGTTCAACATCAACAAAATTCTGCTTGCAGGCGAGCCTGACGAGCTTGACCGCTATCAGGCGATTCTGTCACGTCGATACGACGGCTTGCTCGACGTTTACAAAAGCGCTCCGTATTTTCTTGAAATTATGCCCTTTGGCGTCACAAAAGGCTCTATGCTGCCGCTTTTATTGCAAAAGCTCGGCATCAGGCGTGAGGAGCTTGCGGCGTTCGGAGATCACTACAACGATATGACAATGATAGGCTACGCAGGATTTGGTGTTGCAATGGGCAACGCAGAGCCTGACGTAAAGAAAATTTCCGACTACATTTGCGAAAGCAATGACGAAGACGGAATCGCAAAAACCTTTGACAGATTTATTTTAAGATAATCTGATTATCCATTTTAATAAGTTTTGCTTTTAGGCATATTTAATGAGATAAACCACAATCTAGTTTGGAGTTTGGAGTGTGGAGTTGCGGTCGAGCGGATAGGTTGAAACAATTCAAAAGCCTAATGCCCGAATTTATTTATATGCGGCTAAAGCCGCAGGTGTGGATTTTTTGTATTTTTATCTAATGTAGGGAACGGTCTTGACCGTTCCGATTACCTATGGGTTAGCTGTAACCCTGCGGAACAGTCAAGACTGTTCCCTACACTGAAATACTTAACGTCATCAATATATCAACATAAATTGAGCAAACAAACCTTTCCTAACAACAAGTATTATTATAAATTCGGAGCGGAGCGACCATTAACTCCACACTCTGCTAAATTATAGTTTACCTTACTAAAAGGGATAACTATAAAATATTACAATTATATTGCACGCTTTTTCCTTGATTTTTATAATATTTTGGAAAAAGCGTGTTTTTTTGTACATTATATCTAAATATAGGTGTAAAATTTTGGAAGGCGTACAAAATAGATAATTCTAAAAAAGAAATATATATTTTTATTACTAATTTATAATATATATTGTACAATTATCTGTCATTAGGAGGAAAATCTATGGCAAAATTTAAAAAAATACTTGCTTTGATTTTGGCAGTTTGTGTTGTATGCACTGTCGCAGTTATGTCAACGAGTGCAGCTACAGTTGACGGCGACAGCAACACAGCAGCGTCAAGCAGCATCAAGGTGCATTATTACTGCGAGGACGGCGCACCTACAATTTATTATTGGAACAGCCTTCCGCAGAACATTTCAACAGATTATCCGGGTAAAGCTATGTCCAAAGAGGGCAACAACTACTACGGATACACATTCAATGATGTAACTAAAATCAATATGCTTTTTGTTACAAACGGCGAACAGTCCAAGGAGCTTACCAGAAACTCAGGTGAGTGGTGGTACAGAAACGGCAGATGGTATGACCATGAGCCCGGCGAAACCGACGACTGGTCAAGAACCGATTTGCGTGAGGATACAATCTACTTTGTAATCACAACACGTTTCTATGACGGTGACACCGGCAACAACGTTCATTGCTGGGACGACTCAACGGCTAACAACCCCGATTCCGACCCCGCTTGGCGCGGCGACTTCCAGGGACTTATCGATAAGCTCGACTACATCAAGGCTCTCGGCTTCTCGGCAATCTGGATTACTCCTGTTGTAACAAACGCTTCGGGCTATGACTATCACGGCTATCACGCATTTGACTTTACAACAGTTGACGCTCGTTATGAGAGCGAAGGCGCAACATATCAGGACCTTATCTACGCTGCACACGATAAGGGAATGAAGATTGTTCAGGATATCGTAATTAACCATGCAGGCAACTTCGGCGAGGCTACTCTTGCTCCTATGTTTACAAAGGAGTATGAAACAATTCAGGATCTCGGTTCAATTGATTGTATGAAGATTATCCCCGATTCTGACCTTGCACAGACCTTCCCGAATTATGACAGCCTTGAGGCAGGTTATCAGTATCAGGCAAGACTTAACATTATGAAGGACACCAAGGAGCTTTCTTCAGCTACTCACGACGCTGAAAATTATTTCCATCACTACAAGGATTTAAGCTGGGAGAGCCCCACAGTTCAGACCGGTCAGATTGCGGGCGACTGCGTTGATATCAACACAGAGAATCCCGTAGTTGCACAGTACCTTAACGACACTTACAACAGCTACATTGAAATGGGCGTTGACGCTTTCAGACTCGATACTGAAAAGCACGTTTCAAGACTTACACTTAACCAGTTCTACTTCCCGTCATGGCTCAAGACAGGCGGCGATAACTTCTATGTATTCGGTGAAGTTTGCACACGTGTAAGCGAGTTCTGGAACAAGGGCAATGCTTCAATTTCAGCTCCGTTCTATACCTGGGCTGAAACCGATAACAACTATGTTTTAGGCGACGACCCGATTGGCAACGTTGACATTACAGTATCGCATTACAATGCTCACAACAACACAACCGAGCAGCCCACATCGAATAACGTATACCTCAACGGTATTACATATCACACACCCGACTACAGCCAGTCAAACGGCACAGGCGTTATCGACTTCCCGATGCACTGGAACTTCAGCAGCGCAGGCAACGCTTATCGCCGTGCTCTTGAAGAGGACCCGTACTACAACGATTCAACATGGAACGTAACCTATGTTGACTCACACGACTACGGCCCCGATATGGACTGCCGTTACACAGGCTCAACACAGTCTTGGGCAGAGAACCTTGACCTTATGTTTACTTTCCGTGGTATTCCTTGTCTTTACTACGGCAGTGAGGTTCAGTTCCAGGCAGGCGTTCCGATGGACGTTGGTCCTAACGCACCTCTTTCAACAACAGGCCGTGCTTACTTCGGCGATTACATCGAGGGTAACGTAACTGCAACAGATTTCGGCGAATACACTGCGTCAGGTACAGTTTCAAGCACACTCAGCTCACCGCTTGCTGTACATCTCCAGCAGCTCAACCAGATAAGAAGAGCTGTTCCTGCACTCCAGAAAGGTCAGTACACAACAGACAGCAACTACGTTTCAAACGGCAATATGGCATTTATCCGCCGTTACACAAATACAAGCGAAGGCGTAGACAGCCTTGCTTGCGTTGCAATTTCAGGCGGTGCAACATTCAAGAACATCCCCAACGGCACATACATTGACGCCGTAACAGGTGACGTTCAGAATGTTACAAACGGCACACTCACAGTTCCGTCAATCGGTACTGCAAATATGAGAGTATATGTATGCTGTGCAACAGGATTTACCGGCATCAGCGGTCAGATCGGCACAAACGGCACATACCTCAAGTAATGAATAATATTTGTTAAATTATGAAGGTCGGATTACCGCAAAGACGGTAACCCGACCTTTTTGTTTGTGCTTCTGTTACTGTTGCAGAAATACAGAGAATGTCCTTCTGAAATGCATAACATATAATTTTAATATGTTGACAACGCTTTGATTTTGGACTAAAATAAATATGTACGGGCTTGTGCCCGAATAATAAGATTAAGAGGTGAAAACTTAATGGACGCAGATGGTAATAAAGGCGCTGTACCCGGGCGAAGTAGAAATAGAATGTGCGCTTATGCGTTCATTTTGTTTTCGTGATTTTTTGCGCCTTTTTCAGGTGCAGTCTGCCCTTGGAACACACGTCTTTACTCCACTTGAATTAAAAAGGAGGAAAGATGATGGAACAGGTTAACGTAACGCTTACGGAAACCATAAGGGTGTTGCTTGAAGAAAAAAAGTTCAATACCCTGCGAGATATCCTCACTACGATGAAACCGTACGATATTGCTGCGATTTTTGAGGAGATGCAGGATGAAAAAACGCCTATTCTTTTTCGCATTATGCCAAAGGAGCTTGCCGCAGAAACCTTTGTTGAAATGGACGACGAAACTCAGGAGTTCCTTATCCACGGCTTCAGCGACAGCGAGCTTAAAGAGGTTGTAGACGAGCTGTTTGTCGATGACGCAGTTGACCTTATCGAGGAAATGCCTGCAAACGTTGTAAAGCGTATTCTGCGACAGGCTGACAAGGATATGAGAAAGCAGATTAACGAGCTTTTAAAATATCCCGAGGACAGTGCAGGCTCGATTATGACGACGGAGTTTATCGTTCTCCGTCCCGATATGACCGCTGAAATGGCAATCAAGAGAATCAGAAGAACGGGCGTTGACAAAGAGACAATTTACACCTGCTATGTTACCGATAACAACAACAGGCTTATCGGTATTTCAACCGTCAAGGATTTGCTGTTGGCTGACGATGACGACCTTGTGAATGATTTGATGGAGGAAAACGTCATTTCGGTTAATACCCTCGACGACCAGGAGCAGGTTGCGCAGATGTTTTCAAACTACAATTTCCTTGCACTGCCCGTTGTCGATAACGAAAACAGGCTTGTCGGTATTGTTACAATCGACGACGCTATCGACGTCATTCAGGAAGAGGCTACCGAGGATATTGAAAAGATGGCAGCCGTTCTGCCGTCGGACAAACCGTATATGAAAACAAGCGTGTGGGGAATTTACCGCAAGCGTATCCCCTGGCTGCTTGTGCTTATGCTTTCGGCTACGTTTACAAGTGCGATTATTGCCTCATTCGAGGGCGCTCTTGCAAGCGTAATTGTGCTTTCAACCTTCATCCCGATGATTACTGGCTCGGGCGGTAACGCAGGCTCTCAGGCGTCGGTGTCGGTTATCCGTGCGCTTTCGCTCGGTGAAATCGAGTTCAAAAGTATGTTCAGGGTTTTGTGGAAGGAGCTGAGGGTTTCAATCCTCTGCGGCGCAACGCTTGCGGCGGCTAACTTCATAAAGCTGATGATTTTTGATTTAAACGGCAACCCGAATGCGTTTATGATTGCGCTTGTCGTTTCGCTCACGCTCTTGGGAACGATAATGATGTCAAAGCTTGTAGGCTCAAGTTTGCCTTTGCTTGCCAGCAAAATCGGATTTGACCCTGCGGTAATGGCAAATCCGCTGATTTCAACAGTCTGCGACTCGCTTTCACTGTTGATTTACTTTGGTATTGCAACTACAATTCTGAATATTTAGTATAGTAAAGCAACAGGACGTACGGGAGCTTTTCCCATACGTCCTGCTTTTGTCTGCCTGATTTTTACGACATTCGGCTTTCTGCGTTTGTGCGGCTTAGTTGATATGCTCGCTTGTGCCGTCGCACGTTTTGCAGAGCAGTAAGCCTTTTTACTCTTTCTGCCCGATTTCCCGAACAAAATCACCTTTGCCGAGTAGCTCACCGCATAAATTATAAAAATAAATACACATAAATTCAGCATAATTTTCCTCCGTTTTCTGTTTTCATATACCTTACAATATATATTATAGAAAACAGGGTGTGTCATAAAACGGACAGTGATATATTTTGATTATTCAAAACTATGTCTTGTCGGCGGCTTTTGGATATGGTATAATATATTTATTTAGAAAGTAAACCATAATTTGTCGAGTGCCTCGACACGCAAATCGAGTGGAAAAATCGGATTGTTTGGATAAAACGGTTGCCCGGATTATAAATTTTTATATTGGTAACGTTTTGGGACGTGTAGGAACCCGTCCCCTACGAAATTAATTACAAACGTTTCCTGTTTAGCCGTAGGGGACGGCTTCCCAGACGTCCCGTTCATAAATTGCAACGCAATTTATGAAATATGGCAAACACAGTTCGCTGCTACAATAATTCCGAATTAATTTTAATAACAGAAAAAGGTGATTTACATTGTCTTTTCCGCAGGATAAAATCAGAAATTTCAGCATTATTGCTCACATAGACCACGGCAAAAGTACGCTTGCCGACAGAATTTTAGAGCAGACAAACTCTGTTTCGGCTCGTGATATGGAGTCACAGCTGCTCGACGATATGGAACTTGAGCGTGAGAGAGGAATTACAATCAAGGCTCGTGCCGTCAGCGTAATCTACAAGGCTGACGACGGCGAGGACTACCTCTTTAACCTTATCGACACTCCCGGTCACGTCGACTTTAACTACGAGGTGTCACGTTCGCTTGCCGCCTGCGAGGGCGCAATTCTCGTTGTTGACGCTTCGCAGGGAATTGAGGCGCAGACGCTTGCAAACACTTATCTTGCCGTTGACAGTGGACTTGAAATTGTCCCCGTTGTCAACAAGATTGACTTGCCCAGCGCAGACCCCGACAGGGTTATTCAGGAGATTGAGGACGTTATCGGTATTCCTGCCGAGGACGCTCCGAAAATTTCGGCAAAGGCTGGAATCAACATTCACGCAGTGCTTGAAAAGGTCGTTTCGGACATTCCTGCTCCGACAGGCGACATCAACGCACCGCTTCGTGCGCTGATTTTTGACAGCTACTACGACAGCTACAAGGGCGTTATCATATACGTAAGGCTAAAAGAGGGACAGATTCACCCCGGTGACGAGTTCAAGCTTATGGCTACGGGCAGTAAATTCAACGTTGTCGAGTGCGGACTTATGCACGCAACGCAGATGGAAAAGACCGACGGACTTTACGCAGGCGAGGTTGGCTATATTGCAGGCTCAATCAAAACGCTGGCTGATGCAAAGGTGGGCGATACCGTAACGCTTACGTCAAACCCTGCCGAAGAGCCTTTGCCCGGCTACCGTGAGGCTCAGCCGATGGTATTCTGCGGAATTTATCCCGTTGACGGCGCAAAGTACGGCGATTTGAAGGACGCTCTTGAAAAGCTCCAGCTCAATGATGCGGCGCTTTCGTTTGAGCCTGAAACCTCGGTTGCACTCGGTTTCGGATTCCGCTGCGGATTCCTCGGACTTCTGCATATGGAGATTATTCAGGAACGACTGGAGCGTGAATATCAGCTCGATCTGATTACCACTGCGCCGAGCGTTATTTACAGAATCACACGCACGGACGGCACTGTTGAGATGATTGACAACCCGACAAATTACCCCGACCCGTCGCTTATACAGATGGCTGAGGAACCTGTTGCAGACGCTCATATCTACACACCGAAGGAGTACGTCGGCAACATTATGGAGCTTTGTCAGGACAGGCGTGGCACGTTTGTCGATATGCAGTACATTGACGCCGACAGAGTGGATTTGCACTATATTCTTCCGCTTGCCGAGATTATCTACGACTTTTTCGACACGCTCAAATCACGCACGAGGGGCTACGCTTCGTTTGACTACGAGATGAAGGAGTATGTTCCCAGCGAGCTTGTAAAGCTTGACATTATGCTCAACGGCGAGGTTGTGGACGCACTTTCGTTCATCATTCACAAGGACAAGGCGTACGGCAGAGCAAGAAAAATGGCTGAAAAGCTCAAGGAGAAAATCCCCAGACAGCTTTTTGAGGTGCCGATTCAGGCTTGCATAGGCGGCAAAATCATAGCCAGAGAAACCGTAAAGGCTATGCGCAAGGACGTGCTTGCAAAGTGCTACGGCGGCGACATAACCCGAAAGAAGAAACTGCTTGAAAAGCAGAAAGAGGGCAAAAAGCGTATGCGCCAGCTCGGCACGGTAGAGGTTCCGCAGGAGGCGTTTATGGCTGTTTTGAAGTTGGATACGGACTGAGTTTAATTCGGAATTTGTAATCTTGCGTGATGTTTGTAAGGGTTTGTTAGCTGAACCGATTTTGATATACCGGTAACGTTTAATTTTCTCAGTGTAGGGAACAGTCTTGACTGTTCCGCAGGACTACAGCAGACCTATGGATAATCGGAACGGTCAAGACCGTTCCCTGCATTTAATTTGAAAAACAAAAAGGTCGGGCAACCGTTTTGCGGTTAACCCGACCTTTTTTGTCAGATTATTTTATTGTTATTGACATAATGCTTTTGTTGTGATAATATAATAGTGAAAGGAACGGCATAAGCTGTTTCGCAATTTGATTGATTATTTTTTATAATAACCGTTCTGTATCGCTACTACAGGGCGGTTATTTCTTTATGTTTTTTATAACTTCAATAAACGCTACCAAAACAATAGCGAATGTAATTAAATACATAATATCTTCGGTCATAATGACATATACACCCCCTTTCGTGGGGTGCTGAAACAGCCGCCGCCGGTCGAGTGCCTCGACGGGCAAATTTTAAAATTGTAGCGGCGAACTGTGTTCGCCATAATGTATAAATTGTTGTACAATTTATACATAGGGACGTCTGGGAAGCCGTCCTCTGCGGATATAGAGGAAACGTTAGCATTGCGCTAAATTACGGTATGTTTTATTAGAATGGATAACCGTATAATAATAAACAAAAAAGGTCGGGCAACCGTTTTGCGGTTATACCCGACCTTAAATCTTTTATTTGTGTTCAGTTATGCAGAATTATGCCTTGCCAACCGAGCCGAAGAGTTCCATCTTCTCCTTAACAGTAGCCTTGATAGCCTCTGCACCGGGAGCGAGGAGCTTTCTGGGGTCAAAGCCCTTGCCCTGAAGGTCCTTGCCTGCTTCAATGTACTCTCTTGTTGCTGCTGCAAATGCGAGCTGGCACTCTGTGTTTACGTTAATCTTTGAAACGCCGAGTGAAATTGCCTTCTTAATCATATCGGCAGGAATGCCTGTGCCGCCGTGAAGTACGAGGGGCATTTCGCCTGTGAGCTGCTGGATAGCGTCGAGTGTTTCAAAGCTTAAGCCCTGCCAGTTTTCGGGATATTTGCCGTGAATATTGCCGATACCTGCTGCGAGCATTGTAACGCCGAGGTCTGCAATCTGCTTGCACTCCTGCGGGTCTGCACATTCGCCTGCGCCGATAACGCCGTCTTCCTCGCCGCCGATTGAGCCAACCTCAGCCTCAAGTGAAAGACCGAGCTTTTCGCAGGTTGCAACGAGTTCCTTTGTCTTTTCAATGTTCTCCTCAATCGGATAGTGTGAGCCGTCAAACATTACTGAGCTGAAGCCTGCTTCGATACAAGCCTTTGCACCTTCGTATGAGCCGTGGTCAAGGTGAAGTGCAACGGGAACTGTGATGTTAAGCTCCTCAAGCATACCGTTAACCATTCCAACTACTGTCTTGTAGCCGCACATATATTTTCCTGCGCCCTCGGAAACACCGA
>JBJFHX010000155.1:5562-9944 GCA_051893995.1 Ruminococcus sp. | reverse complement strand
TGACTAACAAACCTTTCCGTAGGGGACGGGTTCCCACACGTCCCATTCACAAAAATTGCAATGAAATTTTTGTGTGGACACGGCACGCCGTGTCCCTACGTCAATGTTGCTATAAATTTTAACGACAAATTATAGTTTATCTCACAAGCCGAACTTATAATTTCATCTTATATAAAGTGATAGTCAGATTTTATTCTTTCCCAGCTTTCGGCGAGTCTGCCGAGCGAAAATGCCGCATTTGCAGGGCTTGTTGACGGAAGCTTTACCGCCTCTATCCCCGTCTTGGGATAAATGTACTTCATATACATTTTGTGCGACAGCGCTCCGTTTGCAAAAATCCTGTCAACCCTGCTGTTTTGCAGAATCACCGACAAATCATTCGGCACAACGTCCTTTATTGAGCTGTCGCTTGAGCCTGTTATCGTGCAGGAGTGAATGACATCCCAAAGCGCAAGGTTGTGCTCTAAAATAAGCTGTTTTTTTTCGTCAATGCTCTGCGGAATTTCCTCGTCAAACAGCAACGCAATCAGCTTCCAGAATCGGTTTTGCGGATGTCCGTAAAAGAAGCTCTGCTCCCTTGACTTGACCGACGGAAAACTGCCGAGAATCAGCGTTCTTGAATTTTCGTCAAACAGCGGAGGAATCGGGTGAACTATGCTTTGCGGTGTACTCACTGCATACCCTCCCTGATGATTTCAAGTGCTTTTTCGGCGTCGCTCTCGGCAAGCTGAGGCGTGTTGCCGAGCGGATAATCAAGTCCGAGATTGTCGTATTTTACCTTGCCGAGTGTATGGTAAGGCAAAGTTTCGATTTTTTCGATATTCTTAAACGGCTTTAAGAACTGACCGAGCTTTAAAAGCTCCTCACGCTTGTCTGTAATATTCGGAACGATTACGTGACGGATACGCATAGGCACGTTCTTTTCATCAAGATATCGTGCAAAGTCGAGGATATTTTTATTTGAATGAGATGTCAGCTTTTTGTGCTCGTTATCATCAATATGCTTTATATCAAGCATAACAAGGTCGCACACCTCTAAAAGCCTGTCGATTTTCTCCATACGCTCGCTGTTATTTCTATCGAACATAACGCCCGATGTATCAAGGCAAGTGTTAATGCTCTTGTTCTTTGCAAGGGTGAAAAGCTCAAGAAGGAAGTCAAGCTGGAGCATAGGCTCACCGCCCGTTGCGGTAAGTCCGCCGGTTGTGTAAAAAGGCATATTGCGCTCGATTTTTTCAATAACCTGCTCGGCTGAATATTCCGTTCCTGCATTAACCGCCCACGTATCGGGATTGTGGCAGTAAAGGCAACGCATAGGACATCCCTGAAAGAACACTACAAAGCGAACGCCCGGACCGTCGACCGTACCGAAGGATTCAAAGGAATGAATTTTACCTGTCATAATATCACCTTATAAACAATCGGGCGGATAGCTAAAATATCCGCCCTGATAAGTTTTTAAATTGCCGAATGGAAGGTTCTTGAAATAACCTCGTCCTGCTGTTCCTTTGTGAGCTTGATAAAGTTTACAGCGTAGCCCGAAACACGGATTGTAAGCTGAGGATAAAGCTCGGGGTGTTTCTGAGCGTCAAGGAGAAGCTCTCTGTCAAACACGTTTACGTTGAGGTGGTAGCCGCCCTTAAGCATATAGCCGTCAAGCAATGCAATAAGATTGTGGTTTCTCTGCTCCTCGGTTTTGCCGAGTGCGGAGGGAACAATAGTAAATGTGTTTGAAATACCGTCCTGTGAATCCATAAACGGAAGCTTTGCAACGGAAGCAAGAGATGCAACTGCGCCGTTACTGTCTCTGCCGTGCATCGGGTTTGCACCCGGAGCGAAAGGCTCGCCGTACTTTCTGCCGTCGGGAGTTGAGCCTGTGTTCTTGCCGTAGGAAACATTTGATGTGATTGTAAGAATCGAGGTTGTGGGAATACCGCCACGGTAGGTGTGATTCTGACGGAGGTAGCTGATAAAGGTATGGAGCACCTCTTTTGCAATCTCGTCAACTCTGTCGTCGTCGTTGCCGTACTTCGGGAAGTCGCCCTCTGTGATGTAGTCGGTAACAACACCCTTTTCGTTTCTTACAACCTTAACCTTTGCGTACTTGATTGCAGAAAGCGAGTCGGCAACAACCGAAAAGCCTGCGATACCAGTTGCAAACCAACGTGTAACGTGCTTGTCGTGGAGAGCCATCTGCAAACGCTCGTAGCAGTATTTATCGTGCATATAGTGAATGATGTTGAGCGCATTTACATAAACCTGAGCAAGCCACTTCATCATAGCCCTGTACTTGTCCATTACGTCATCATATTCGAGGTAATCGCCCTCAACAGGACGGTACTTCGGACCAACCTGCTCTCCGCTTACCTCGTCAACACCGCCGTTGATTGCGTAAAGCAGACACTTTGCAAGGTTAGCTCTTGCGCCGAAGAACTGCATTTCCTTGCCGATTTTCATTGAAGATACACAGCAGGCGATACCGTAGTCGTCACCGTGGAGAGGACGCATAAGGTCGTCGTTTTCATACTGAACAGCGTGATGTTTGATTGACATTTCTGCACAGAAGCTCTTGAAATTTTCGGGGAGCTGATTTGACCATAAAACGGTGAGGTTTGGCTCGGGAGCCGCACCGATATTATTGAGAGTATTGAGGTAACGGAAGGACATCTTTGTAACAAGCGGACGTCCGTCTGTGCCGATACCGCCGATTGACTCCGTTACCCATGTGGGGTCGCCTGCGAAAATCTGATTGTATTCGGGAGTACGTGCAAAGCATACCATTCTCAGCTTCATAATGAAGTGGTCAACGATTTCCTGAACCTCTTTTTCGGTGATTGTGCCCTCTGCAAGGTCACGGTAAGCGTAAATGTCGAGGAAGGTTGAGGTTCTGCCAAGGCTCATAGCCGCACCGTTCTGCTCCTTGACTGCGGCGAGGTAAGCAAAATATACAGCCTGAACAGCCTCCTTGAAGTTTGTTGCAGGCTTTGAAATGTCACAGCCGTAGATGTTTGCCATCTGCTTGAGCATCTGGAGCGCTCTGATTTGCTCAGAAAGCTCCTCACGCTCACGGATAACGTCGGAGTACATAATAATTCTTGTTGTGTCCTTCTGGTGCTGCTTGTCCTCGATAAGACGGTCAACACCGTAGAGAGCAACACGGCGGTAGTCGCCGATAATTCTTCCTCTGCCGTAAGCGTCGGGAAGTCCTGTAATAATATGGTTTGAACGGCACTTTCTCATTTCGGGAGTGTAAGCGTCAAACACGCCTGCGTTGTGAGTTTTTCTGTGAGTTGTGAAGAACTCTGTAACCTCGGGGTCAACCTCGTAACCGTTATCTCTGCAAGCCTTTGTAGCCATTCTGATTCCGCCGTAGGGCTGGAGCGAACGCTTTAAGGGCTTGTCGGTCTGTAAGCCGACAATCTGCTCCTTATCCTTGTCTATATATGCCGCACCGTGTGAAAGGATTGTTGAAACAACCTTTGTATCCATATCAAGCACGCCGCCTGCTTCGATTTCCTGCTTTTTAAGCTCGCTTACCTGTTCCCAGAGGTCAAGTGTTGCCTGTGTGGGGCCTTCAAGAAATTCACCGCCGCCAAAATAGGGGGTGTAGTTTTTCTGAATAAAATCTCTGACGTTGATTTCGTTTTCCCAAGCTCCGCCTTTGAATTCTCTCCATTCGTTTCTCATCGTAAAACCTCCGTTTGTAAAATATTGTATTCTGGTTGGTAAAATTTACTAATTAAAAAAAGCCGACTTTATCCGAGCTTTCGCCCAGACGGTCGGCTTAGAATCGTTATACTTCACTGTGGTTAATTCCACTGTTCCGTCAGTCATATAACACCTTTAAAATAACATTTTTCTTTTGACTTGTCAATACTTTTACGGCAAGAAAAAAACTTCTGCGTTTCGCAAAAAATTCACTCGCCAAAATACATTTTTTTAAGCAGTTTTATACCTGTCGGCGTTCTGAATATTTTTTCCTCTGCTTTTTTAACGGCGTTAATGCTTACTCCGTCCTCAAAAAGATTTACAAGGAAGTCAGCCTCAACGAGAATCTGATACGGCATTGAATCAATCTGACTGTATGTATGGTGATGACCGACAAGGTAGCAGACCTTGCTGATAAAACCGCTGTCATAGCCGAGCTTTGAAAGCAGCTTTTCAGCTTCGGCAGGACCTTCGATTTCCTGATATTTCCCTGCGCTTGAGTTATATTTAAGCTCGCTTTGCTTTATGCCGATGTCGTGGACAATTGCAGAAACCTCAAGGAGAGTCTGATTGTCTGTATCAAGGCTTTCACCCTCGCCGATTGTCTTTGCAAATGAAAAAACTTTTAAAAAATGGTTTATTCTTCTTAAATCCGTGCCATAATATTCTATCAT
>JBJFHX010000155.1:0-5462 GCA_051893995.1 Ruminococcus sp. | reverse complement strand
GTCGCAGAACATTTCTATCACGTAACGAACAGGCATTTCCACGTTTTCAATCTGCTTTGTTTTTGGATTGTAATCGTTCCAGTATTCGTAATGGTGGCGGTTTCTGCCCTTGTGGTGCATCCACGCAAGCGAACAGCCGTATATTTCACGCTCACGCTCGTTTGGGCTTCTGTCGCCCTGAAAAAACCTTGCTCCGGGGATAAACTCGGTAGGGCTGTACTTTGACAAGTCGTGCCTGAGTCCCTGCCAGAGTATGCCTGCTCTTGCGCAGTTTGCAATCACCTTATGTCTGTGCTTTGTAATTGTACTAAAGTGCTTAATCGGATGTGCCATAAAAAATCACCATATACATATTACCACATTTTTAAATGGAATAAAATATGTCTTGCCTTATTTGTAAAAAAAAGTTATAATGTAAAAAGTTAAGAATTTGTAATATTTTGAAAGATTTTGAAAGGTTATGTTATGAAAAAATACTTATTTATTTCGCTTTTGTGTTTGATTCTGACGTTTACCTGTATGCTTTGTGCTTTCGGGGGCGTCGAACATAATAATAACGAAAATAAGCCTACGTTCAGCACAACCCCTACGGAAATAATTCCGATTGAAAGTCCGACCTATAAAATTGACTCAAAAGAACCTCTCACTCTCTCGGTTGGAGAAGCAAAGATTATTGCAATATCAAAGGACGAGGAAGACAATCTGCTCAAATGGACAAGCAGTGATGTTAATATTGCGACAGTCGACAGCGGCGGCAGAGTAGACGCTAAAAAAGCAGGCAACACAACCATAACAGCACTGTTTGATGACAACAAGAAGTACGAATGTAAAATTACCGTTGTTGAAGCAGAAAAAGATGAAACTGACAGATTTTCAACCTGCATTACCGCAAACAGTGATGTTTTAAAGAAAAATCTGAATGATAACAGCGGCAGAAATCCGTATTCAATCTACGTCAACCGAAAGCAAAACTGCGTGACCGTTTACACCTACGACGAAAACGGAGATTATACCGTTCCGATAAGGGCAATGGTCTGCTCCTGCGGAAAGAACAACGGCACAATTACGGGCACCTTCGGCATTTACTTCAAGCGAGAATGGCACGCACTGTTTGACAACGTATACGGTCAGTACGTCAGCGGAATCTCGGGTGATTATCTTTTCCACTCTGTGCCCTATTATTCTATATCGCCCGACGACTTGGAGGTTGAGGAATTCAACAAACTCGGCACAAGTGCGTCGCTCGGCTGTGTAAGGCTTTCGGTTTCCGACACAAAGTGGATTTACGATAACTGTGCTTATGATACTTCGATTATAATTTACGATGACGATAATCCCGGTCCTCTCGGCAAGCCTGAAACGATAAAAATTACTGATTTAAAGTGCGGCTGGGACCCGACAGACGATAATAAAAGCAACCCCTATTACAACAAAACTCCGCAGATTACGGGTGCTGAAAGCTGTATAATCAAGAAGGGCGGAACTTTTTCACCAATGGGCAATGTAAAAGCAGTTGATACCTGTTCAAACGACATTACCGACAAGGTTATGGTAACAGGCAACGTAGTCACCTCAAGAGTCGGCAAATACAAGGTGACATATACCGTAACCGACAGCCTGCACAGAAGCACAAGCGTTGATATTACGGTTACGGTTACGGGAAAATAACAGAACAATCGAAAAAAGTAATGCCCGAGGGATAAATTCCTCGGGCATTTATTATTTAATTTTAACTGTTAATTCTGCGGTGTTGCCTTTACAGCCTTGCTGTCAAACAGCTTTACAAGCGTTGCATTGTCAGCTTCACCTGTTGCCTCGATTCCGTTATTGGTCTGGAAGTTTTCAATTGCCTCTTGTGAAATTCCACCGTAATAGCCTGTTATATTTCCCTCGTCATCAATATATCCGAGGTCATACAGACGCTGCTGCATAATCTTTACGTTGTTGTTTTCGTCATTATATTTAAGCGAGAGCTTGTCAAGATTGATTTTGTACTTGTCGGCAAGTGAAGTTGTTGCAGCAGACGGTGTTGTTGCTGCGTTTGCAGGTGAAGTAGTTGCTGTCTGATTATTTGCTGGTGTTGTTGCCGCAGCAGTTGCCGGTGTTTTGGAAACCTCGTCCTTTGTAGCCGTAGTTTCCTTCAGCGACGGATACATAAACTCTACCATTTTCTGAAGAGTGTCAAGAGCACTCTTGCCCTGACGGTTCATCTCATCATAAGTCACCATAAGAGTTTTTCCGCTTGTAACTGCTGTCAGCTTGCTGAGCACTGCGTCGGCTTTAATTGCATTAAGCGTTGCTTCATCTGCATAGAAAATAAAGTTGGGGTTTGCTACCTTCAAGGTATTTACGTCAACCTTGTTTTCATCAATATTTACAGCCGCATTGACTGCACCTGTATATCCGAGGAGCATATCACCGTATGTTCCGCTTGTCATAAGCTTTAAGTTGTTGTCTTCGTAATAAAGATAGCATACAGTGTAGAGAATATCGGAATTAACCTGAGTTTTTACAGATGATTTAACCTGTTCCATATTGCTGATAAGGTCATCATACGAAGCAGCTCCCTTATTTGCGCCAGTTACCTTTCCGCCGAGGATTTTTCCGAGAGTAACGTAATTTGTTTCAAGCGATTTCGGGGTTTTAGCCTGCGACATAGTTATAACCTGAATATTCTCTTTTTCAAGGCTTTCCTTTACGCTTTTGTCAAGGTTCTCGCTTGCAAAGACAATGTCGGTTTCGTAGGTTTTGATTTTATCCACATCGGGTGAGGTCTGCGAGCCTACGCTTGGCACAACGCTGAGCCAGTCCTGATTGACCTCGTCGCTTCTGCCTACCATTTTGATGTCATAGCCTGTGTACGAAATGATGTCTGCGGTCGATGCGTCAAGAACGACAATGTTCTTGGGCTCGCTTTCTATTGTAATATTTGCTACATCAACCGGATAGTCGTCGTTTCCGCAGCCCGAAAAAGTTACGGCTACCGACAGTGCAAGAACAAATGCAAGTGCAATTGATACTATTCTTTTTCTCATACTATTCCTCCGAATATTTCATATATCAGCAAAACAGCGATTCAACATACTGCTTTGCGCAACGTGGTGAACGTCCGCCCCTTGAAAGAGCAAATCTCTCTGCACCCATTTCAAGCTCTTCGTCACTCATATTGATGCCCTTCTGTCTTGCAAGAGCAATTACAATATCGACAAATTCCTTTTTGGTGGGGATTGAGTAACAAACTGCAAGACCGAAACGGTCGGAAAGCGAAAGACTCTCCTCCATATTGTCACGTGTATTTACATCGTCGTCGGTTCTGTCGGAAAAGCTTTCCTTGACAATATGACGGCGGTTTGAAGTCGCATAGATAAGCGCATTGTCGGGACGGGCCGCAAGTCCGCCCTCTAAGACAGCCTTGAGCGTTGTATAGCTCTGGTCCTGCTTCTGGAACGAAAGGTCGTCAATGAAGATGATAAATTTCATCGGCAAAGCGGCAATTTTATCAACGAGTATCGGGAAGTCGATAAGGCGTTCCTTGGGAATTTCGACAATTCTCAGGCCGTCCTTGCGAAACTCGTTTGCAATAGCCTTAACGGTTGAGCTTTTGCCCGTACCCTTGTCGCCGTAGAGCAGGCAGTTGTTACAGCTTTTGCCCTCGATAAAGGACTTTGTGTTGTTCACAACCATATCCCTCTGAATTTCGTAGCCCGTAAAGGAGTCCATATCAATTCTGTCGGGGTGCAGAACAGGCTGAATATCGCCGTCACGCCATACAAAAGCCTTGTAACGAGCAAAGATTCCGCAGCCGTTTTCCTTGTAATACTGTGCGACATTTTTGAGCGATCCGTCAAACATTTTAAAACTCGGTGCGCACTCGCCTGCCTCCCAGTGCGGCAGAGAATCGGCAATTTCCTTGATTTCATCGTAGTATTTGTAGGCTTTGAGCACTTCCTCAGACGTAAGCGAAGAAGCGGAAAGAATAGCCTCGCAGTCACGCTTTACAGCCTTGAGCACATTGTCGGGCAGGGTATCGTATTTTCCTGCCGCTGCCGCCCTGGTAAAGCAGTTTTCATCAAACAACGCAGCCTCGGTCATTGCATAGGCAAGTCTGCTGCTAAATCCTCTCTCGCTTATGAGAGAATAAAAGTCACCGTAAGCGTTAAGAAATTCGTCAGGCTCGCTGTCAAGCGAAAGCAACAGCCTGTAATAAGCCTTGACAACGCTTCTTTTCATAATTCCTCTGAAAACCGAAAGTGAGGAAAGAAGCAATTTAGTCCTGTTGACATTATTCATCAATTATCATCCCAATCAACCCTTATTGTACGCTTTTTTTGCGTTCAAGTCAATGTTTTTTGCAAGGTTTTGATACTGTTTTGTCAAAGCTTACACAATTCGGTTCTGCGGTGTGCCGTTTAAAAATGCGCTGATGTTATCGGCAACTATGTTCATAAGGCGTACTCTTGTTTCAACAGGTGCCCACGCTATATGCGGAGTCATAATGCAGTTTTTTGCACCCATAAGAATGCAGTCCTCCTCCATAGGCTCAACTCTGAGCGTGTCAATAGCCGCACCGCCGAGGTGCTCGCTCTGCAATGCATTGTATAAGTCCTGCTCGACCATAACTCCGCCTCTTGCGGTGTTTACAAACAACGCACCCTTTTTCATCTTGGCAAATGCGCTTTTATCAAACATATTCTCCGACTCGGTGTTTAGAGGACAATGCACCGAAACAATGTCGCTCTGTTCAAGCAGTTTTTCAAAGCTGACAAATTCCACCCCGTCAGCCTGCTTTTCCGAACGGTTAAATGCAATCACCCTCATTTCAAAAGCGTTTGCGATTTTTGCAACTGCTCTGCCGATATTGCCGAAGCCGACAATGCCGAGCGTTTTTCCTGCAAGCTCCGACAGCGGATAGACAAACGGAGAAAACGTTTTGCTGCGTTTCCACAATCCGTCCTGAACGTATTTATTGTAGTTTGCTGTATTGTTGAAATGTTCAAGGATAAGCGCAAATGTGTGCTGAGCTACGGCGTTTGTTGAGTAGGAGCCTGCGTTGCAGACTGCGATATTATGCTCTTTGCAGTAGTCAATGTCGATGTTATTGTAGCCCGTTGCAAAAAGTCCGATATACTTAAGATTTTTTGCAAGCCTGAGTGTGTTTTTATCAAGCAGGGTTTTATTGCAGACAACCATATCCGCATCGGCTATTTTTTCGGCAACCTCGTCATAGCGCAGAAGTC
Source organism: Ruminococcus sp. (assembly GCA_051893995.1). GTDB lineage: Bacteria > Bacillota > Clostridia > Oscillospirales > Acutalibacteraceae > Ruminococcoides. The sequence goes on along the minus strand of JBJFHX010000155.1, from coordinate 225 downwards.
CGTATTCTTCTACCTCGCCGAACTGCTTTAATATATCTGCATTTACAAGATTGTCAAGCACTGTCTGTGCATCTGTAAGTACGATTTTCATATGACCACTCCATATTATTTATTTTTTGATTATCCCGTTGTATAGGCTGTATTATAAGTCGCTTTTTGTGATATAAACTATAATTTGTCGTTGGAATTTATAGCAACGTTGACGTAGGGACACGGCGTGCCGTG
>JBJFHX010000154.1:0-2436 GCA_051893995.1 Ruminococcus sp. | reverse complement strand
TTAACGGTGAGTTCTTTGAAGCTCACGTCACCGACGGTCAGCAGATAAAGAAAGGTGATTTACTAATTACTTTTGACATTGACGGTATAAAAAACGCAGGCTACAAAACAACTACTCCGATGATTGTTTGCAATACAGATGATTACAATTCAATATCTGCTGTTGCTAACGGCAGTATATCGGCAGGAGATAGTATTTTACAAATTAAATAAATACCGAATCAATCGGTTAAAGAAAGGATTATAATTATGAAAACTTTTAATTACACAATCAAAGACGAGCTTGGAATTCACGCAAGACCGGCAGGACTGCTTGCCAAAGCCGCAAAAGCTTATGAAAGTGAAATCACAATCACAAAGGGAGAAAAGACAGTTGGCTGTACAAAGCTTATGGCTCTTATGGGACTTGGCGTTAAATGCGGTGATACGGTAACGGTAAAAATTAACGGAAGTGACGAGGAAAATGCTGAAAAAGGTATTCGCGCATTTCTTGAGTCTAATCTGTAATGGGGTGTCGAAATGGCAAGGTTTATCGGTAAGGGTGTATACAGTGCTGTTGCAATAGGAAAAATTTCAATTTTCAAGCGTCAGAAAGTTAAGATTGATTCTTTTAAGGTTAGTGATAAAAAGGCTGAGCTTAATAGATTTGAAAATGCAAAGCAGTCTGCAATTGCTCAGCTTGAAGAAATTTACAATAAGGCTTTATCGGAAGCAGGAGAGGACAACGCACAAATCTTTGAAATCCATATGATGATGATAGAAGATGAGGACTATAATGACGCAATAACAGATATGATAAGCTCACAAAGCTTTAATGCCGAGTATGCTGTTTCAACTGCGTCAAACAGCTTTGCTGAAATGTTTTCTTCAATGGACGATGACTATATGCAGGCAAGAGCGGCTGATGTAAGGGATATTTCTGACAGAATCATAAATTGTCTTACTGACAGCAATTTAGAACAGTTATCAAGCGATGATAAACTGATTATCTGTGCCGACGACCTTGCTCCGAGCGAAACAATAAATTTTGATAAAAATAACGTACTTGCTTTTGTTACTGCTTACGGTTCATCAAACTCACACACTGCTATACTTGCAAGAAGTATGAATATTCCTGCGATTATCGGCGTGGGGGAGGAGTTCCTTGAAAAAATCTCAGATGGACAGATAGCTGTTGCAGACGGATTTACAGGCGAGCTTATTGTAGAGCCTGACAGCGAAACTTTAGCCTTTTATGAAAAGAAACTTAAGGAAGAAAACGAGAAAAGCTCTGCACTCAAAAATTTAAAAGGTAAAGGCAATATTACACTTGACGGAACAAGGGTGGATATTTTTGCAAATATCGGTAATGTAAAAAATGTCGACGAAGCTCTTGAAAATGACGCAGGCGGTATAGGACTTTTCAGAAGTGAATTTTTGTATCTTGAAAACTCTGATTTTCCGACCGAGGAAGAGCAGTTCAAAGCTTACAAAAGCGTACTTGAAAAGATGTCGGGCAAAAAGGTAATTATCCGTACTATGGATATCGGTGCAGACAAGCAAGCTGAATACTTCAAATTGGATAAAGAAGAAAACCCTGCTCTCGGACTAAGAGCAATACGTATTTGCCTTACTCGCCCTGAAATTTTCAAAACTCAGCTCAGGGCATTGTACCGAGCATCAATTTACGGAAACCTCGGAATTATGTTTCCGATGATTACAAGCGTCAGAGAAATAGAAGAAATTTTAAAGATTTGCAAACAGGTAAGGTCTGAACTTGATGAGGAGAAAATTAAATATTCAGATGAAGTTGAGCTTGGAATAATGATTGAAACTCCTGCGGCGGCGATTATAAGCGATAAGCTTGCTCCTTTGATTGACTTTTTTAGCGTGGGAACAAATGACCTTATCCAGTACACTCTTGCTTGTGACAGACAGAATTCTCACCTTGAGCGTTTCTGCGACTCGCACCACGAGGCGATACTAAGACTTATTGAAATATCTGCAAAAAATGCTCACGCAAACGGTACGTGGATTGGCATATGCGGTGAACTTGCTGCAGATACAGCTCTCACAGAAAAATTTTTGCGTATTGGAATTGATGAACTTTCAGTTTCGCCTTCGTTTGTACTTACGGTCAGAGATAAGGTTAGACAAATAAATTTAAAATCATAATTCGTAATTAATAATAATTCGACAGGTATTTTGCAGACCGTATTTTTCTGTTGATACGGTCTGTTTTTCTTTTAATAATTATTTTTTTATTCTTAAAATATATAAAAATTTTTTAAATTTGTTTTACTTTATTGCGCTGTTTTTAGTAACTGCTGTTCTTTCGGTATGCTCTGTGATTCTGACTTTATAATAAAAATGAAGCTGTATCAAATCCCCAAAATGGTTTGATACAGCTTTTTAGTTTCTGTTTGATTTTTATTTTGTTCCAAAAATTCTGTCTCCT
>JBJFHX010000153.1:0-35438 GCA_051893995.1 Ruminococcus sp. | reverse complement strand
CCGAAAACGCCGCATTCATCGTTAAACTTATCAAGTTTTGTATCTATGTCAACAAAATTCTTAATCAAAGCTCTGCCACCTTAAGCTGCATTGCCTTGTCCTTTTCGGCAACGCCGTTTTCCATTTCTTTTTTCATATTTTCAAGTTTTTCTGCAAGCGAATCGTCAGAAAGCGCAAGCATTTCTACGGCAAGAATTGCAGCGTTAGCCGCACCGTCAACCGCAACGGTTGCAACGGGGATTCCTGTAGGCATCATAACTGTGGCAAGAAGTGCGTCCATACCGTCAAGCTGTGCGGATTTGCAGGGAATTCCGATTACGGGAAGTGTTGTTTTTGCGGCAAGCACGCCTGCGAGATGTGCAGCCATTCCTGCGGCAGCAATAATTACACCAAAGCCGTTTTTCTTTGCGTTTGCCGAGAACTCAATTGCCGCATCGGGTGTTCTGTGGGCACTCATAACGTGAACCTCGTACTCAACGCCGAATTCCTTTAACTTTTTGACAGCCTTTGATACTACGGGAAAATCACTGTCCGAACCCATTATGATTGCAACTTTCTTCATAATCTGCTCCTTAGTCGTGTATTTTATAGCCTGACAAGAATTAAAAAAACTTGCAGAATATAACTATTATATTATATTAAAAAAACATCGAAATTTCAATAGAATATGCCAATTATTTTAATAAGCGGCGACAAAACAAGAAAATTATCATTTATTGATTAAATATTACTCTATCGGGCGAGTTGTAATCGTATATTCGGAATCGCTTGTTTCATACGGTCTTTCCGAAGAAATCAAGCCCTGTGAAGTGATTCCGGTATCAGCAACGTCCTGCATATGAGGAAACAGGAAATTCATTTTATCGTCGTCGAAGTGCTTGTCAAGGTATTCTTCAAAGCTGTTTGAGGCAGGTACTCCGTCGTCACGCTGCGTCCAGCGGTAGGTTGCAGACACTGACATAAAGGCATTGAACAGCATAAAGATAATCAGAAACGTTGTGATTATCGAGCCTGCACGTTTCGGTATTTTTTCAATCAGCTTTGACGCCCACGGGTAAAGATAGCGCACCCACACAAGACCAAGGAACCCCCAGATGAGCGCATACATAAGATTTGTTCTTCCATCGAGATTAAAGGCGGTGTTGCTGTAGTCCCACGAAACTGTACCGAAAAGCGTTTCCTGAAACCACGAGCAGAAGTATTCAAAACCTGCGCCGACTACTGCACTGATAACAAAAATCAGCGTATCGCTGAGCTTATAGAGCTTGTACAAAACAGCGGTCAAAAAACACGCTCCGCCGCCGTAGACGGGAATAAAAGGACCGTAAACCATTCCGACACGAATCTCAAAATGACCTTCGGCAAACAGCGCCCAGACTGTTTCAAACAGCGTTCCGAGCATTGAGCCGAAAAGAAACAGATAAAACAGCTTTGTAAAGCAAAAGCCGAATGCAAAAGGCTCATCGTTTTTGTTTTCGTATACCTGAGTATACTCCTTCATATTATCGGTCTTGATTTCATCAAGCTTTGATGCAATCTGCTTTACATAAGCTGAGTTTTTCAGTTCGGGAAATGCCGAAACAAGCCTTCTTCGCATAATATTTTCTGTAAAAAGCTTGTTGTAATTGCTTTCAAGCTCGTCAATTTTCTCCTGCGGAACATCGCTTCCGAGCAGGCTTGAAACACCGTTAAGTTTTTTGATTCTGTGCTGTAATCTTACAGTTGTGATTATTGCAAAAACATAGTCGATGAGAATAAGCAGGCATATTGAAAGAACGACAATAAGGCTTACAAGAAACGGAATAAGCTCAAGCACAGAATTAAGAATCGGAATTAAAACTCCGACAAGAATTGTTCCCATAATTCCGAGCAAAAGCGAATACGGCAGGGTTATATAGCTGCCTATATTTAACTTCATATCACTGAAATCCCAAGGATTGAAGCCGAGTATTTTTTCGGTAAAAAAGCCGATAAGGATAACGACCAGCGACAATATTACGCAGCTGCCGAAAAACAGAATAAACTTGTTGTCCTGAAAGTGATTTAAAGCAAGATAGCAAATTACCGCTCCTACTCCGTATGACGGACAAAACGGAGAGGCAAGAAAGCCCTTGTTGTAAAATCTTCTTTCTTCAAACAGAGTTCTGATTCCGTTTACAACCCAGCCGCAGAAAGAAAAAATTACAAAATACCACAGAAGATTTAAAATTAACATACCCTACCCCTTTTTAAATTATATGGAATATTATTTTCTTGTTTATTATTGTAAACCATAATTATTTAGTCCGTTATATAAATCGGTAATAAACCATAACTCGGTATCTCGGGAGTCATATATTTTTCTATATCTGACGCAAGATACCACTTTACAGCATCTATCGACGTAGGGACACGGCGCGCCGTGTCCGCACAAAAATTGCGTGCAATTTTTGTGAATGGGACGTGTAGGAACCCGTCCCCTACGGAAAGGTTTGTTTGTAAAGGTAATGTTGATATAATCGGTTATGTTTGATAACCACTACGGACACGGCACGCCGTGTCCCTACGACTGTACCTAAAACGTTTGAATCATATCCGTAGGGGACGGCATCCATGACGTCCCGAAACGTTACATATATATCAATCTATAATTCGGGCAACCGTTTTTTCAATATAATCCGATTTTTCCACCCGATTTGCCCGTCGAGGCACTCGACAAATTATGGTTTATATTTAAAAGTCAAGCGCAGTCAAAAGACTGCGCTGTGAACTGTATTATGATTTACTGATTTGGTGTTTCAGTGTTCCAAACTTCTTTTATTGCTGTTACATTGCCTGCAAGGCTCTGAATGTCTGACGGAATGATGATTTTTGTAGCCTTGCCGTCAGCAGCCTTTACGAATGCTTCGAGTGACTTAAGCTGAATTATGCGCTCTGTGGGAGCTGCCTCGTTTAGCATTCTGAGTGCGTCTGCGTTAGCCTTCTGCACTGTGAGGATAGCCTCTGCTTCACCCTGTGCTTCACGGATTTTCTGCTCCTTTACAGCGTCTGCCTTAAGGATTGCAGACTCCTTCATACCCTCGGCAACAAGAATCTGACTGCGCTTTTCACCCTCTGCATCGAGGATTCTTGCACGGCGTTCACGCTCTGCCTTCATCTGCTTTTCCATCGCGTCCTGAATTTCACGGGGAGGAAGAATGTTTTTAAGCTCAACACGGATAACCTTGATACCCCAAGCGTCTGTTGCTTCGTCAAGGATAATTCTGATTTTATCGTTGATTGTGTCACGTGAGGTAAGCGTATTATCAAGCTCCAAATCACCGATGATATTACGCAGAGTTGTTGCTGTGAGGTTTTCGATTGCGCTTAACGGGCGCTCAACACCGTAGCAGTAGAGCTTCGGGTCTGTGATTTCAAAATATACTACAGTATCAATCTGCATTGTTACGTTATCTCTTGTGATTACGGGCTGGGGCGGGAAGTCGACAACCTGCTCCTTGAGTGAAACCTTTTTTGAAATTTTGTCAAGGAACGGGATTTTTACGTGAAGTCCTGTGTCCCATGTTGCATAATACGCTCCAAGACGTTCAATAACATAAGCATGTGCTTGCGGTACAATTTTAATATTGCTTATTACTACAAGAAGCACAATAAAAACTATAATACCGATAATAATTAAACCTATAAATCCTTCCATAATTTACTCCTCTATGTTTTCTGCCGGCTCAACAATGAGCTTTACTCCCTCAATTGAGAGAACTTTTACTTTACTGTCTTTTGAAATTGGTGCATACTGTGACTTTGCAGTCCAGATTTCACCCTCAACCTTGACCTGTCCTACCTTTTGAACGTCCTCAATATCAGCAAGGACAATTCCGATTTTTCCGATAAGTCTGTCTGCATTTGTGCTTGTCACACCTTTTTTTTGCTTCCACTTATTAATGAGCGGACGTGTTACAATAAGTGAAACAAGCGTAACAACAAGAAATACAGCAGTCTGAATCGGAATTGAATCTGTAAAAATCGAAGTAATTGCGGCGCAAACTGAGCCAAGCACAAACCAGATTGACACAAGCTGTGACGTAAAAGCTTCGCATACAGCCATTAATACTGCAAAACCTATCCATATGAAAGGCATGTATTGTTCCATAAGATTACTCCTTTCTTGCTATAATTCTATCATAACAAACACGGATAGTCAAATTATTTGAATAAAAATATACACTTTTAATTTATTATATGTTATAATTAAAGTAAATATTAGAATACAGGTGATTATATGGCTTTTGATACATTTGACGAGGGCGTAACATTAGGCGGATTAAGAAGCAAACACGAAATCCGAATTCTTATCTGCTATCTTTTAAGCTGCGTTAAGGAAAATATGGACAAAGAGCTTGTTGTTCAGGCGCTTACTTTTGACGAGCTTGCAAATTATTTCGAAGTCAGCGCCGCCTTTGATGACTTGATTAAAAACGGCAATATAAAGGAAAGTGAAATTGTTGACGAAACTCAGACATACGAGCTTACCGACAACGGAAAAATGATTGCAAATCAGCTTGAAAGTACACTTTCCTACACCGTTAAGGAAAAGGTGTATGTAAGAGCAATACAGCTGCTCGGTGAAAAGAAAAAACGCCGTGAAAACTCGGTTGACATAAAGAAAACCGAAAACGGCTTTGACGTAATCTGCAAAATATCCGGTGGTGATATGGATTTGCTTTCATTTACGCTTTATGCTCCGACCTTTGAGCAGGCTACGGTAATGAAAAAGAACTTTTTTGACAGTCCCTCAACAGTTTACAAGGTTATGCTTGCGCTTATGACAAAGGACAAGGAAAACGTTGGCGAGGCTCTTGAAGAGCTTTACGGTATTTTATAAAACTAAAAGAACAAATTGAGCGACAGTAGTAAAGTTACTCCAGGTACTCCGCCTGCGACCGACACGATAATTGAAAGCAGGCTGACAGGCAGAAAAACGCCTGTAAAGCCCGAGGTAAGATTTACTGCTGTCAGCGTTGCCGCACCGATAAGCATTGAAAAAAGCGACCTTTTAAGCGGGTGCTTGCTTTTTGATATGTAATGGATAACTGCAAAAATCAGAAAAATTGACACGAAAACGATTGCTAATCCCCACAACGGCATAAATAACATCTCCATAATAAAATAGACCGCCGGACATACCTCCGACGGTCTATAATTATGCTTGAAAATCAAAAGATATTACTTACTTGAGCACTCCGAAATAGGAAAGTACGTTAAGTGCAATTACAAAGAGTACGAATACTGCAGCAAACACCTTTGTCCAACGGGAAAGAAACGCATCAATTGAACGAGCCTTGTTCTTTGAAAAATATGAGTCAGCCGCACCTGTTACAACACCAAGACCCTGCTGGTTGCCTTCCTGAAGAATAATTACAACGATGATTGCTATTGAAACGATGCCGAGAATAACACCGAGAACAATACCTAAAACGCCCATTTTTCATCTTCCTTTCATTAAAATGATATAATACACGATATTCTGCATTAATTAACTATTATATAGTATCATATAAATTTTATTTTTGCAAGGGAAATTTTATATTTTTCAATATATGTTTTATAAATTAATGCTTTATAGCAGTGAAAGCTGTTCGTCAGACGTATCTTCGTTTGACGGCAAAGCTCCCAGAGCAGGCAAAGAGCGTGTTCTGTAGCGCTGCGGCTTTGCAAAGGTTCCCTCTTTGTATTCGGAAATTTCAAAGAGCCTGTGTCCTTTTTTGAGCTTCATAACGGCTACGCCCTGCGTTGAACGTGTTGCTTTAAGCGACAGTGCACCTGTGTGGACAAGCAACATTCTGCCTGATGACGCTTTAAACAACACTTCCCTGTCGTCTTCAAGATATAACATTCCCGAAAGCGGTGACTTGTCTGAATATGCACCCGTCAGCTTTTTGCGGTTTGTCTTTGTTGCATACGCTTCAAGCGGTACCTTAGCCGCCTTGCCGTTTTCAAAGGCAAAGAGCAATATTCCCTTGTAGTCCTTTGTTGCGACCATAAAGACAGCGTTTTCGCCCTCATCCATTGAAAGCTTTGCGGCTACATAGTCGCCGAGAACGCTCGCCTTTGTATCGGTAAAGTCGGAGGCTTTTGCCTTGTAGACCTGACATTTGTCGGTGAAGAACAGCAGGTCACAGTTGTTTGAAAACTCGATTTCCTGCATAATCTCATCGCCGTCCTTGAGCTTATGCGCTCCGCTCATTCTCAGCGACTGCGGTGTTATCTTTTTGAAATAACCTTCCTTTGTAAAGAATAACGTTACGGGATAATCGGGAATTTCCTCGACCTCTTCCTCGTACTTTGCGTTGTCCTCGTAGATTATGATACTCTTTCGGGGTTGACCGTACTTGTCAGCTATTGCTTTAAGTTCCTTGACAATTATCGTCTTGATTCTTGCTTTGCTTTTTAAGATTTCGTCAAGCTCGGCAATTTCCTTTTCAAGCTCCTCAATATCCTTTGTTCGCTTTAAAATATACTCCCGGTTAAGGTGACGGAGCTTGATTTCTGCAACGTATTCAGCCTGAATTTTGTCGATTCCGAAGCCAATCATAAGGTTTGGTACAACCTCGATTTCCTCGTCGGTTTCACGGATAATTTTAATTGCCTTGTCAATATCGAGCAGGATTTTTTCAAGTCCCTTTAAAAGGTGGAGTTTGTCTGCTTTTTTGTTGCGGTCAAAAAATGTTCTGCGCCTTACGCACTCAATTCTGAATGCTATCCATTCCTCTAAAAGTGCCTTTACACCGAGCACCATGGGCACTCCGCCGATTAGTACATTGAAGTTGCAGGCATAGGAATCTTCAAGCGTTGTAAAGCGGAACAGCTTTGCAATAAGCTTTTCAGGGTCAACGCCTCGCTTTAAGTCGATTGTAATTTTAAGACCGTCAATACCCGTTTCATCACGGATATCGGAAATTTCCTTTAATTTGCCCTGCTTTACAAGGTCGATAATCTTCTCAATTATAACCTCGCAGGTCGTTGTGCTCGGAATTGAAAGCACGTCAATGCAGTTTGCGGATTTATCGTACTCGTACTTTGCACGAAGCTTTATACTTCCCCTGCCAGTTTCATACACCTGATTGATTGCTTTTTCATCGTAGATTATCTGACAACCGCCGATAAAATCGGGTGCAGGCAAAGTTGACTTTATATCGTGGTCGGCATCACGTATGAGTGCCGCCGTAGTTTCGCAGATTTCCTTTAGATTAAAGGAGCAGATATTTGAAGCCATACCTACCGCAATACCTGTGTTTGCGTTTACAAGTACCGACGGAAAAGCTACGGGAAGAAGTGACGGCTCTTTCATTGTGTTGTCGTAGTTATCGACAAAATCAACGGTATCCTTATCAATGTCATGGAAAAGCTCGTTGCAGATAGGAGCTAACTTTGCTTCGGTGTATCTTGATGCCGCCCAAGCCATATCACGGCTATAGAACTTACCGAAGTTACCCTTTGAGTCAACATACGGGTGCAAAAGTGCCTCGTAGCCCCTTGACAGACGCACCATTGTGTCGTAGATTGCCGAGTCGCCGTGAGGGTTTAATTTCATTGTTGCGCCGACGATATTAGCCGACTTTGTTCTGCCGCCTGTCAGAAGTCCCATTTTGTACATCATATAGAGCAATTTTCTGTGTGAAGGCTTAAAGCCGTCGATTTCGGGAATTGCACGTGACAGAATTACGCTCATTGCGTAGGGCATATAGTTTTCACGGATAGTGGAAACTATGGGTTGCTCTACAATATCGCCTGCTCCGTTAATTACGCCGTGGGTTTTGGGAGCACTTGATTTTGGGGAAGTTTTCTTTTTAGAAGCCATTGTTTTCCACCTCCTGTCAGCTTACGTCGAGATTGTCTATATATTCGCTTCCGTGCTCTACAATGTAATCCTTTCTGCCCTGTAAATTATCGCCGAGCAGAATGTCAAAAATTTCAGCCGTCTGTGCCGCATCATCGGGCATAACCTTGATAAGGCGACGGGTTTTGGGATTCATTGTAGTCAAGTTCATCATATCGGGTTCGTTTTCACCCAGACCTTTGCTTCGCTGAATTGTGAACTTTTCGTTGCCGATTTGCTCGATAAATTTGTCCTTTTCAATTTCATCATACGCAAAGTAAACGTCATTTTTTGAAGTGATTTCGTAAAGAGGAGATTCCGCAATAAATACCTTGCCCGCTTCAATAAGAGTAGGTGTAAGACGGTAAAGCATTGTCAGCAATAAAGTTCTAATCTGAAAGCCGTCAACGTCGGCATCGGTACAAAGAATTACCTTGTTCCAGCGCAGAGCGTCCATATCAAAGCTTGAAAGATTTTTGTTAGCCTTTGATTTTACCTCAACTCCACAGCCGAGTACCTTGAGCAAGTCGGTGATGATTTCGCTTTTGAAAATCTTATCGTAGTCGGCTTTAAGGCAGTTGAGGATTTTACCTCTGATTGGCATTATAGCCTGAAAATCCGGATCTCTTGCCTGCTTGCAGGCACCGAGAGCAGAGTCACCCTCCACTATGAACAGCTCACGCTGTTCTACGTCCTTGCTTCGGCAATCGACAAATTTTGCAACTCGGTTGGTAATATCGAGATTACCCGATAGCTTTTTCTTTATATTTAGTCGGGTTTTCTCGGCGTTTTCACGACTGCGCTTGTTTACAAGCACCTGTTCTGCAATCTTCTCGGCTTCGAGTGGATTTTCAATAAAATACACCTCTAAGCTCTGACGCAGGAATGCCGTCATTGCGTCCTGAATACCCTTGTTGGTTACTGCCTTTTTGGTCTGATTTTCGTAGGAGGAAACGCTTGAAAACGAGGAAATTACGCACACAAGGCAGTCCTCAACGTCGTCAAACTTGATTTTGCTTTCTGTTTTGTTGTATTTATTGTTCTGCTTTAAGTAACTGTCAATCTGATAAACAAAGGCGTTTCGCACAGCCTTGTCGGGTGCGCCGCCGTGTTCAAGCCAGCTTGAATTGTGGTAGTATTCGGTAAGGCTGACCTTATTTGAAAACGCAACGGCTATGTCCATTTTGCACTTGTATTCGGGTTTATCGTCACGGTCACGTGTTTTACACTCGGTTTCCCAATGCTGAACGGTAGTCAGTCCTTCCTCGCCGATTACCTCGGCAACGTGGTCGACTACGCCGTTGATATAGTTAAAAGAAGTTGTATCAAATGAACGTCCGTTCTGGTTTCTGAAAATAAATTCCACGCCTGCATTGACAATCGCCTGACGTTTCATTATATCGAGATAATAGTTGGGCTGAATGTCAATATCGGTGAAAACCTCAAGGTCGGGTTTCCAGTGAATTTTTGTTCCCGTATCCTTTTTGCTGTACGGCTCTTTTTTAAGTCCGCCTACGTTCTCGCCCTTTTCAAAATGAAGTGTGTAGCGGTAGCCGTCACGGCGGATGTCAACGTCCATATATTCGGAAGCGTACTGAGTTGAGCAAAGTCCCAGACCGTTCATACCGAGGGAGAATTCGTAGCTTTCGCCCTCGTTGTTGTTGTACTTGCCGCCTGCGTACATTTCGCAGAACACAAGCTCCCAGTTGAATTTCTGTTCATTCTCGTTGTAGTCAACAGGGATTCCTCGACCGTGGTCCTCAACCTCAATTGAGCCGTCGGAAAAACGGGTTACGGAAATCTGCTTGCCGTAGCCTTCTCTTGCCTCGTCAATGGAGTTTGAAAGAATTTCAAATACCGAGTGCTGACAACCGTCAATACCGTCGGAGCCGAAAATTACCGCAGGTCTTTTGCGGACACGGTCGGCGCCTTTGAGGGTTGTTATGCTGGTATTATCGTATTCGTTGGTTTTCTTCCTTGCCATTTCACTCTTCCTTTATCTTTATTCGTGTGTGAATTCAGCTTTAATCAGCGGAACGGTCAAGACCGTTCCCTACACTATTCTATCTTATAACTTTCATCACTGACCAAATAGGAACGACACAGGGGTCGTTCCCTACAGTATAACCGAAAATTCATATACATTTGTTCGGTATAAAATTTTATTTTTCTCCGCGCAGTTTCTTGATTTTATCACGCAGATATGCGGCGTGTTCAAATTCAAGCAGCTTTGCCGCTGCCTTCATTTCCTTTGTCAGGCTTTCGATAAGCTGTTGCTTCTGCGCCTTTGTAAGCTTCCTTGTACTCTTGAATTCGCTGTCGTCGTGTGTTGAAATTTCAAGAATTTCGCTTACCTTTTTGACAATCGTCTTTGGAATTATGCCGTGCTCCTCGTTGTATTTCTGCTGAATTTCACGGCGGCGCTGTGTTTCCTCAATTGCAACACGCATTGACTCTGTAACGCTGTCGGCGTACATTATTACCATACCGTCGCTGTTTCGTGCGGCACGTCCCGTAATCTGAATGAGTGAACGTGTACTTCTTAAAAATCCCTCTTTGTCAGCGTCAAGCACTGCTACGAGCGAAACCTCGGGAATATCAAGTCCTTCTCGCAGAAGGTTGATTCCCACGAGCACGTCAAACTCGCCGAGGCGCAAATCACGCACAATTTCCATTCGTTCAACTGTGTCTATATCGTGGTGCATATAGCGCACCTTTATTCCCATTGTTTCAAGGTAAGCCGTCAGATCCTCTGCCATTTTCTTCGTCAGCGTTGTAACAAGCGTACGCTGTTTTTTAGCTGTTCTGATGTTGATTTCGGAAACGAGGTCGTCAAGCTGACCTTCCGTCGGTCTTACCGAAATTTCGGGGTCGAGAAGTCCCGTAGGACGGATAATCTGCTCTGCAACTACCTCTGACTTTTCCATTTCAAGGTCGCCAGGTGTTGCGCTGACAAACACAACCTGATTGATTCTGTCGTAAAATTCGTCAAAATTCAGCGGTCTGTTGTCAAATGCTGACGGCAGTCTGAAGCCGTAATCTACAAGGCTCTGCTTTCTTGCCCTGTCGCCTGCGTACATTCCCCTTACCTGCGGCAGGGTAACGTGCGACTCATCGACAAACAACAGAAAATCCTTGGGGAAGTAATCAAGCAGAGTGTACGGTGACGAGCCGGGTTCTCTGCCCGACAGAATTCTTGAGTAGTTCTCAATTCCCGTACAAAATCCGATTTCCTGAAGCATTTCCATATCGTAATGCGTGCGCTGTTCAATTCTCTGAGCTTCAAGCAATTTGCCGTTTTCTCTGAAATATTCAAGCCTTTCCTGCAATTCACGCTCGATTTCCGCAAGAGCAACCTGCATTTTGTCCTTTGAAACAATGTAGTGCGACGCAGGGTAGATTGCGGCGTGGCGCAGAATTGCCTTAAGCTCCCCCGTAAGCGGATTTATCTCGGAAATCCTGTCGATTTCATCACCGAAAAATTCAACACGGATTACGGAATCGTTAGAAGCGGCAGGGAAAATTTCAACTACATCTCCTCTGACTCTGAACTTGTTGCGTATGAAGTTTACATCATTGCGCTCATACTGTAGCTCAACAAGCTTTTTTACCAGATCGTCACGGCTCTTTTCCATTCCAAGGCGAAGTGAGATTACCATATTGCGGTAATCAATAGGGTTGCCTAAGCTGTAGATACACGAAACGGAGGCAACAATAATTACGTCGTTGCGCTCGGAAAGCGCAAGCGTTGCGCTGTGGCGGAGCTTGTCGATTTCGTCGTTGATTGAGCTGTCCTTTTCAATGTAGGTATCGGTCTGGGCTACGTAAGCCTCGGGCTGATAGTAGTCGTAGTACGACACAAAATACTCAACGGCGTTGTCGGGGAAAAACTCCTTGAACTCACTGCAAAGCTGAGCCGCAAGGGTTTTGTTGTGGGCGAGCACAAGCGTAGGCCGCTGAACACGCTCAATTACGTTTGCCATTGTAAACGTCTTGCCCGAGCCTGTTACGCCGAGCAGAGTCTGCTCCTTGTTGCCTGCGTTTATGCTTTCAACAAGCTTTTCAATTGTCTGTGGCTGGTCGCCCGTAGGCTTGTATTTTGAATGAATTTTAAATTCCATAAGCTGTCAAATTAATAGAAATTTATTATATATCGTAATAGAAAATTTTGCCTGCCATTCCGCTTTCACGCAGAGAAACGTAGTCCTCATTCGTCACTATGAAATGGTCAACAAGGTTAACGCCTATTGCGTCAAGCGTATCCTTTAAAAGCTCGGTTGCTTCAAGGTCGCCCGGTGAAGGCAAGGCTGTGCCGCTGGGGTGATTGTGACCTAAAAACGCAGTTTTGGCGTTCTTGCGCAGAGCAAGGTCTACAATCTTCCTCACAGGCATTTCGGTTGCAGTAAGCGAGCCCTTTGCAATAATATCAAAGAAAATCATCTTACCCTTTGCATCTCCGAGCATCAATGCGGTTTCTTCGCTTGTTCTGCCGATAAATTTTGCGGCAAACATATCGCCTACTGTTTCAAGGTCGATAGGTTTATCATAGGACATTTTTGACTCATTATACAGTCTTGACATCTGAGGCAGGAGTTTGAGAAGAACCGCCGCCGACTCCGACAAACCGAACTCTCTTTCAAGCTCGTCAATCGGAGCGTCGCAGACTGCGCTTATTGTACGATATTTATCAAGAAGTCTGTGCGCAAGCGGATTTGTGTCCTTCCTCGGAATTGCGTAGAAAAGGTACAATTCAAGCGCCTGATGAGGATCAAAAACATCAAGTCCGTTTTCTATGAACTTTTTCTTTAAACGCTTACGGTGTCCCGTATGCTCGTTTCCGTTTGATGAAGCCATAACAAACCTCTGTATCTGTTTGTTTTATTCCTTTACTCCGTACTGCTCATAATATGCGTCAATTGATGCCTTGAGCTTGTCGTCAATTACGACCTTGCCCTTGTACTCTTTATTGTAAAGATGCTCTACAACCTCTGCCATTGTTACGATTGCAGTAGTTTTTAAGCCGTATTTTTCTTCAATTTCGGAAAGTGCGCTCTTTTCGCCCTGTCCTCTTTCCATTCTGTCAACGGAAACTACAAGACCGATTGGGTTAACGTCGCCCTGTGCCCTGATAATCGGAAGTGTTTCTTCAATTGAAGTGCCTGCTGTTGTAACGTCCTCTATAATAACTACCTTATCGCCGTCATTTATCGGACTGCCGAGCAGGATTCCCTTGTCGCCGTGGTCCTTTACTTCTTTTCTGTTTGAGCAGTAACGGATGTCCTTGCCGTATTTTTCGCTGATTGCAATTGTTGCGGCTACGGAAAGCGGAATACCCTTGTAGGCTGGTCCGAAAAGCACGTCAAAGTCAAGACCGAATTTGTTGTTGATTGCCTCGGCATAGTACTGACCGAGTCTTCTTAACTGTGCGCCTGTTCTGTAGAATCCTGTGTTTACAAAAAACGGTGTTTTTCTGCCGCTTTTTGTTACGAAATCGCCGAATTTAAGAACCTGACAGTCTACCATAAATTCAATAAATTCCTTTTTGTAAGCTTCCATAGTGATACCTCCGTTTATTTTTTCACATAATTTAACATTTTAGATTTTAACACAATATCTTGTTTTTGTAAATGGGAATTACATTTATGTAATCAATATACGGGATATATTACTTTTTTTCTTATAAATACTTGCAGGGAACAAACCGATTGTCGCTCCTAAAGGTTTAATCTTTACCTTCAG
Organism: Ruminococcus sp.; assembly: GCA_051893995.1. GTDB lineage: Bacteria > Bacillota > Clostridia > Oscillospirales > Acutalibacteraceae > Ruminococcoides. The sequence continues at coordinate 21,844 of JBJFHX010000153.1, read as the reverse complement.
GAACAAGACAGGGCTTGTTCCCTACATTTTATAAATATTAATTTTTACTTTACGGGTACAAGCTCAATGTAGCCTCTTGTACCTATTGGCTCAAGCTGGATTCTCGGGTTGTCCTTATCCCACGTAAGCCCTGTAGGTTCGGGATTGTACTTTTTGATTGCCTCCCACACCTGCTCAATCGTTATTCCGAAATCCTTTTCTTCAAAGGGTTCGCTTTGGAACATAAGGTATTTACATTCGGGAAGCTCGATTACGTCAAAGCCGTCGGGAACAATTCCGTTGTAGTCAAGCGGTACTTCCGTTCCCTGAACATACTCTGAGGTATCGGGAATTCTGTACTTTTCGGGAAGCCACATACAGACAGGCTCGCCGCTGATTGACTTTATGCTTGTGAGTATTCCCCAGATGTCACAGCCGACCTCCTCGCAGTAGGCAAAGTAGTCCGTTGCCTTTACGCCTCGTTTGATAATAACCTTTCTTGCGGGTTTTGTAATCTGCTGAATATAAATGTTTTTTACGCTTTCCATATTGTCCTCCTTTTCGGGTTGTGAATATTTTACTCCGTAAGGGATAAACAGGCAGACAGGTACGGGATTTTTTGCATATTCGGAGGGATTACAGCCGAATTCGTTGTAAAAAGCACGTTGGTAGCCTTCGGCACTTTCGTATCCTGCGTCAAGTGCCAGATCAATTACCTTTACGCTTTCGTCACGCAGTCTTAACGCTGTTTTTGAAAGCCTGAGCCGACGTATATAATCGGCAGGGGTAATTTTTAAAAGCTTTTTGAAAATCCGGTACGAGTACCACGGAGAATACATTGACGCTCTCGACAAGTCGGCTAATGTGATTTCCGAATAGAGATTTTGGGATATATAGTCCTGCATTCGCTGTACAGCTTCAATTTGTTCCTGCATTTTGTCACCGCCTTACAAGATAAGGATACAATATTTTCTTAATTATTTCTCGACTTTTTTTGCTGTGTTAATTATAACATAAAAATTTACTGTTGACATATTAGAACAGATGTTCTATAATATAATAAAACATTTGTTCGAGATGATTATATGGATATTTTAAGTACAGTTGACAGAAATAAATATAAAGAGGACAGGGTTATTCTTCACAGCGACTGCAACGGCTTTTATGCAAGTGTTGAATGTCTGCACAATCCTCAGCTCAGGGATAAGCCTGTTGCTGTAAGCGGAGATGCGGAAAACAGACACGGGATTATTCTTGCCAAAAATGAAATTGCAAAAAAATACAACGTCAAAACAGGCGAGGCTATATGGCAGGCAAAACAGAAATGTCCCGAGCTTGTCACGCTTCCGCCCCACTTTGAGCTTTACAAAAGATTTTCAAGAATGGCAAGGCGGATTTACAGCGACTACACTGACAGAATTGAAAATTTCGGACTTGACGAAGCATGGCTTGACCTTACAAACAGCATTGACAATGACGGATATAAAACTGCTCTTGAAATAAAAAACAGAATTAAAGAGGAGCTTGGAATTACCGTCAGCATCGGTGTGAGCTTTAACAAAATTTTTGCAAAATTCGGGAGCGACTACAAAAAGCCCGACGCAGTTACCTGCATTACAAGGGAAAACTACAGGGATATTGTGTGGAATTCTCCCGCAGGCGATTTGCTGTATGTCGGCAGAGCTACCAGAAACAAGCTCAACCGAATCGGCATATACACCATAGGCGATATTGCAAACACCTCTCCCGATATTTTAAGAAAACTGCTCGGAAAATGGGGCGATTTGATTTACGGCTTTGCAAACGGATTTGATTCTTCACCCGTTGCGCATATGAATGATAATACCGAAGTAAAGTCCATAGGCAACTCAACGACTACTCCGAGGGATATGAAAACCTTTGACGACGTAAAGGTGGTTATGTATGTGCTGTGCGACAGTGTTTGCAGACGTATGCGTGAGCAGGGATTTATGGCTAAGACTGTCGGAATAAGTATTCGTGACAACGAGCTTAACAGCTTTACACGTCAGTGCACGCTTGAAAACTACACCTGCCTTACAAAGGATATTACGCAGAGTGCATTTTCACTTTTTAAGAAAAGCTATAAAATGCAACGTCCTTTGCGGAGCATAGGCGTTTCTGTGACCGACTTTGTTCACGACAATGTTCCGCATCAGATAAGCTTTTTGCAGGACGAGGACAGGCTTATTCAGAATGAAAAGCTCGACAAAACGCTCGATGTGCTGAAAAAAAGATTCGGCAACTACATTGTGCGCCCTGCTGTACTGCTCAACGACAGAGGGCTTTCTTCGTTCAATCCTAAAGACGACCACGTCATTCATCCAGTGGGATATTTATAAGAGGTATTTGTGATGAAAAAATACATTAAGGTAAATGCAACCTTTGACTGTGACGGAAACTTACTGCCCGAATACATTTACTGGGACGAGGACAGGAAGTACCCTATTGACAAGATTACTGACATAAGATATGCCGCCTCGCTGAAGGCAGGCGGTGCAGGAATAAGATACACCTGTATGATACTTGGAAAGGAGCGGTTTTTGTTTCTTGAAGAAAACAGGTGGTTTGTAGACACGAGGGACAATTAAGAATTATGCATAAGGTAGACGCAAAAGGAATTTTATCTTCAGGCAACGGAATGAACATCTACAGAGGGTGTCAGCACAACTGCATTTACTGCGATTCACGAAGCCTGTGCTACGGAATGGAGCACGATTTTGAGGATATTGAGGTAAAGCAAAACGCTCCGTTTCTGCTTGAACAGGCTTTAAAAAGCAAACGCAAAAAATGTATGATAGGAACGGGAGCAATGTCAGACCCGTATATTCCGCTTGAACGTGAGCTTAAGCTGACAAGGAAATGCCTTGAAATTATAGACATATACGGATTCGGTACAACAGTTCTGACAAAATCAGCAGACGTACTGCGTGATTTGGATTTATTCAAAAGCATAAACAACAAAAGCAAGGCTGTAGTACAGATGACGCTTACAACCTATGATAAAACTACGTGCAAAATAATTGAGCCTAATGTTTCATCAACAAAAGAAAGGTTTGAGGCACTTAAAATTTTTCGGGACAACGGTATACCGACAGTCGTGTGGCTTGACCCGTTTCTGCCGTTTATCAATGACACCGAGGAAAACATAAGAGGTCTGCTTGAATACTGTGTTAAAGCTAAGGTTAGAGGAATAATCTGCTTTGACATAGGTCTTACCCTGCGAAGCGGCAACAGGGAATATTTTTACAAACAGCTTGACAGGCACTTTCCGAAACTTAAAGAAAAATACATCAGGACGTACGGTAATTCGTATGAGATTACGAGCAGAAACAGAGATAAGCTTATGAATATTATTACCGATGTGTGCCGAAAGAACAGGATTATGTATAATGTGAATGAAGTATTTGCTTATCTGCATAAATATGAAAGCAAGGAAGAACAGCTTAGTTTGTTTGATATGGGATAATTCAGCCGAGAACCACGTTTCGGGACGTGTCGGAACCCGTCCCCTACGGATATAGAGGAAATGTTTGTGTCCCTACGTCGACAGATGAAGTTAAGTAGTATCCTGCGTAAGACATAGAAAAATGTGCGACTCCCGAGATACCGAGCTATAATTCATATCCGACTTTTATAACGAACTAAAATTCCCCGAAACAGGTGTATCTGCTTCGGGGAGTGATGACAGAGATATTAAATTATTATTCTTCACGACCGCATTCAAACGGCTTGTCGTGTTTTTCGCACTCCTCCGATTTGCGTGGGAAGAATGAATCGGTCGGAAATTCGATTTTGCTGAATACCTCGCACGGATCGTCGGTTTTTGCACAGCATTCCTTGCGTGGGACGCAGAAATCGTATGACGGAATCATAATCTGAACTTTGCGCTGAAGTCTTGTGATTGTGAATATTCCGATTGTAACTGCAATCTGCTTCTTTTTGCAGGGTACAAGCTCACCGCAGAAGTAGTCGCAAACGCAGTGAGGAATCGGCTTGCACGGCATTGAAGAACACGGCTTGCAGTTTACAAGCTTTGCCGATAAAGCCATGGGGTTTGAAATCTGAACGGTTGCTTTAGGAACGGAATTTGTAGATGAGCAGGAGCAATCTCTGTCCTTTTTCTCGCACTTTACAGGCTTGTCGCTTGAGAATGACTTTACGCTTCCGTCACTGCCGTAGAGGACAACTCTTTTTCCGTAAACGGCGAGTCCGTTGACCGTAGTCGGCAATGCGCCGTTGCTTGAATAAACGTCGCAGCTCACAGAAAAATAGAACGTCATATCTACCGAGTAGAATCCCCTGTGAAATGCTACCGGCTCAACTTCAACGGTTGATGTAATTATATTTGCTCTGTTTATGCGAACCGAGCAGGCGTTTTCTATAAGCGCCTGTTCTGATTCTGTGAACATAAGCGGCAAATCGCTTAAACAATCCTTTGCTCCGCAGCTGTCATAGATACGGTCTGCGTCTATGCAGATTGCGTCACAGCCCGAGTCAGGCGTTCTGTCATCGTTTAAAGGCATTTGCTCTGAACCGTAGGATACATCCGGCATAAAAATAACCTCCATAAATAATATTAACAGGCTGTATAACGGCACTGTAACAATATTATTTTATGGAGGTATCCGTATTTTGTGATTGAAAGACGCAAAATCAGTTCAGATATTTTTTAAGAGAATTCTTGAAAAGTCTGTAAATATACGCAGAGTCGGAATATGCGTAATTTGAAAGTGAAACGAAAATTTCCGACTTATCCTTTGTAAAGGACAGCATTGAATTGTAGTCCTCTGTTCTTCCGGTATGGCTGAGCTTGTTTCCGTAAACGTAAAATCCCATTGCATAGTTTTCCTTGTAGGGTGTGAACATCTGCTCAAGTGACTCTTCGCTGAGCACGTCACCGTCAAGCAAGCCGTCAACCCATTTGAGCAAATCGGAAATATTGGAAATAAGCCCCATTGACGAGTATCCTACTCCGCTGTAAAGCAGAGAATCGTTTGAATCCGTGCCCTGATAGCTTACGGCAGTTTTTTCACTCGCCTCAAATGATGAGGAATTCATACCGAGTGGCTTGAAGATGTTTTCTTCGAGATACTTTTCGTAGCTTACGCCGCTCGCTTTTTCAATTATTTCACCGAGCAGATAATAGTTGCTGTCGGAATACAAAAATTCGCTGTCAGGCTCAAAAGACAAATCCTGATTGAAAATCCAGTCGAGTATCGTATCTTTATTTTCTTTTTCGGAATTATCTTTTGATATTTTTTCTTCGATTTCAGGATTGAGAATAATTACGCTGTCGGTTTCATTGTCACGCTTTACGTAATTTTTTATTCCCGACGTCATTGTAAGAAGATTTCTGACTGTGATTTTTTCGCCGTTTTTGTAGGACGAAAAGAATTTATCGAGCGTATCGGAAAGGCTGAGCTTTTTGTCCTCGCACAGCTTTAAAACTGCGGCGGCAGTAAACTGCTTTGTGACAGAGCCTGTATAGTAGCAGGTGTCGATTGAATTAGCCAGATGCTTGTCGGTGTTTGCGTCACCGTTTGCATTGATATATTCAAAATCGTTGCCTATTTTCAGATACGTTGTGCCTTTGTAATTTTTGTCGGAAATTATTTTGTCAAGCTTTGCCGATATATCGTCAAAGTCCTGCTTAATCAAAAGATAGTTGTATGATTCGGGATTTGTCGGAACAATGTCGTCCGTTGCCTTTGACCCGGTTGACGGTGTTGTCTGTCCTGAAGATGTTGAAGCTACGGTAGTTTCAACGTCCGACGGCTCTGAAACCGAGCAGGAAACCGAAGAAAATGCAAAAAAAGCAGAAAATAAAGAACAAAGCATTGTTTTACAAACTTTTACCAAAACAATCACCCTCTATATTTTTTCCATTTTACTGAAATTAGCCATAAGTTTTTTCGTTCCGGCTTTATCAAAAGAAATTTCAAGCATTGTATCGTTGCCCATTTTTTCTGTGCTGACAATCATGCCCTTGCCGAACACCTTGTGAAGTACGCAGTCACCAACGTTATAGACTGTTCCGCTTTTTATTGCAGGCTTTTTGTATCCTGCAAAGCTGCCTGCTGAATACGGAGTTTTGTCGGCAGCACCGATTGAAATCTTGTCGCCCGAAGAAGTAAATGACGAGCCTATTCTTGCAAAGGTTTTGTTTTCTCCCGTAAAATCAATAATATTATCGGGGATTTCATTTACAAAACGTGAAACCTTGTTGTAGCTTGTTGATCCGAACAACATTCTTGAGCGTGTCTTTGTAAGATAGAGCTTTTCCTTTGCTCGTGTAATTCCCACATACGCAAGTCTGCGTTCCTCGTTAAGCTCGTCGGGAGTCATAATTGACGACATTGACGGGAAGATTCCGTCCTCCATTCCTGCAATGAATACTACAGGGAATTCAAGTCCCTTAGCGCTGTGCAGTGTCATCATAACGCTTGTGTCAGCGTCTGCGTCGTAGTTGTCAATATCGGTCTGGAGCGAAATTTCCTCTAAAAATGCCGAAAGTGAAGCTTCGTCGTCGTAATCCTCCTCAAACTTGATTATATTTGAGGACAATTCTTCGATATTTTCAATTCTTACGTCGGGATTGTCTTTTTCGGTTTTAAGGTAATTCTCATAATTAGTATGCTCAATTACGAGATTATATAATTCCGCAAGAGAATAATCACCGCTCTGCTCGGCTTCAATCAAGCCGTCTATGAGATTAACAAAGGCTTTAAGCTTTGTTGCGGCACGTGAAAGCTGAGGATAGCTGTCAGCGTCCTTGATTACTGTGTAAATGCTCTCCCCCAAGCCTGACGCAATTTCTGCGGCGTGAGAAACGGTTGTTGCACCGATTGAACGCTTGGGCACGTTTATGATACGGCTAAGTCTTACGTCATCGTGAGGATTGTTGATAACCTGAAGATAAGCCACCATATCACGGATTTCTTCACGGTCATAGAAACGGTGACCACCGATTACTCTGTGCGGTATTCCGCTGCGTGAGAGAGCCTGCTCAACTGCATTTGACTGAGCGTTCATTCTGTAAAGCACTGCAAAATCGGAGAACTTTCTGCCATTTGCAACACCGTCAAGAATAGTCTTTGCAATAAAAGATGCCTCGTCACGTTCGGTTTCGGAAGTGTGCACTTCAATTTTTTCACCCTCGCCGTTTTCTGTCCAGAGCGTTTTGCCCTTTCTCATAGTGTTGTTCGAGATAACCTCGTTTGCGGCGTTGAGGATATTCTGCGTACTGCGGTAGTTCTGTTCAAGGCGGATAATCTGCGCACCCTTGAAGGTATTTTCAAAGGAGAGGATATTTTCAATCGTAGCTCCTCTGAATTTATAGATACTCTGGTCGTCGTCGCCTACAACGCAGATGTTGCCGTATTTTTCGGCGAGCATACTTACAAACTTATACTGCACCTTGTTGGTGTCCTGATACTCGTCAACCATTATGTATTTAAACTGATTCTGATAATATTCAAGCACTTCGGGGCACTTTTCAAAGAGCAGAACTGTGTTGCATAGCATATCGTCAAAATCCATTGCATCTGCTGTTTTGAGCTTTGACTGATAAATTTCATACGCCTTTGCAATTGAAGCCTTGCGGCTGTCAAAGTTTGCCTCTTTTAGCATTTCCTCCGGAGTCTGCATTTTATCCTTTGCCTTTGAAATTTCGGACAGAATAGTCTTTGCAGGCAGGATTTTTTCATCAATATGAAGCTGTTTTAAAATATCCTTGATAAGCTTTTTCTGGTCGTCTGTTCCGTAAACGGTAAAGTGGCTTGTGTAGCCGATTCTGTCGCCGTAGCGGCGCAGGATTCTTGCACAGGTTGAGTGGAATGTAGCCGCCCAGATGTCGGCTCCGCCCTCGGGAACTGCGTTACAGATTCTCTCTTTAAGCTCTCCTGCCGCCTTGTTTGTAAAGGTGATTGCAAGTATCTGCCAAGGCTTGCAGAGCTGTGACTGGAGAATGTAAGCTATTCTATTTACAAGCACGGTCGTCTTGCCCGAACCTGCACCTGCAAGAATGAGCAGAGGTCCTTCTGTTGCAAAAACAGCCTTGCGCTGCATAGTGTTCATATGTTGAAAATTTTTTTGAATTTCGCTTTGAGTCATAATTTTCCTGCCTTAAAGATAATATACAAACAAAACGGGCGAACAGTCAGTGTCCGCCCATAAGTATTCGGGAAACCGAATTATTTAACATAGCTGTAGAAAACATTGAGCATTTCAGCGCCCTTGTCAGCAACAATCATACTTACAAAATTGCCGTCCTTTGTTACCTTGCAAGCCTTTACCATATCAAGCTGTTCGGGTGTGTATGATGAATACTGGCTGTAGATTGCGTTGTAGCGGGTTGTGAGCGCTGACTCAACTCTTGTTGCCGCATCTGCGTCAACTGCTTCAATCAGTACAATCTCAACAGGAGCATTATTGTTGGGGTCAATTTCAGCGGCGAACTGTTTTACATCGGCTGTGTCAATGCTGTAGTAGGTGTTAAGCTCATCTGCGCTTTCGAGAGTCTGAAGTGAAAGGCTGAAGTCGGAATTGATTTTATCCATTACTTCGCTTAACTTTACTTCTTTAGCTCCGCAGCCTGTAAACATTACAAGACAAAGAACAAATGCCGATACGATTGAAATGACCTTTTTCATAATAATCCTCCAAATAACATTGATTTAAAAAGAAAAGAGCCCCATACACGTTTTGCGTGTCGAGGCTCTCGACTGGTCGAGGTGACAAGATTCGAACTTGCGACCCCATCGTCCCGAACGATGTGCGCTACCAAACTGCGCTACACCTCGAAGTTAAAAACAGCCCCGAATAATTCGGGGCTATGTGGCTGTGGAATAGGGATTCGAACCCCAACAAACAGAGTCAGAGTCTGTCGTGCTACCGTTACACTATTCCACAAGATATAATTGCTACCGAACGTGCAACGATAGTTATTATAGGACATAAAAGTTAAAATGTCAAGAGCTTTTTCGAAATTTTTTCTATTTTTTTCTTACTCTTATGTCGCTTCCGAGAAAATCAAGCTTCTGAGCGTTTCCGATTATTCTCGAAACAAATCTTTCGGTGTAGTTTTTCTCAAGCTCACGTAGGTCAAAGTTAGTGTTGATTATAACAGGCTTGTTTGCAAGCATACGGGAATTGAAAATATTGTACATAAGCGACACTGAAAGCTGGCTGTGAAACTCGGTTCCCAAATCGTCAACTATCAACAAATCGCACTCAATGAGCATATCTGTTGCGGCGTCATCGTTCCTTGAAAAATACTGCTTTTCAAGCTTTTGCATAAGAGATGGTGCAGAAACGTAAATTACTCCGTAGCCTTTTTTAATAACCTCATTTGCTATCGCAAGAGAGAGATGTGTTTTGCCGAGTCCGGTTGCACCCTTCATAAGAATACTTTCGGAGTTTTTGTTGAAATTATCTGCGTAGCTCTGGCAGTAACGCAGAATTTTGCTCATATGATTGTAGGGTGAAATTCCAGTTTTGGAATCAACTTCTTTGTCATAATAATCAAGGCTGAAGCTGTCAAAGGTTGAAAGCGACAGCGGTGCTGTACGGTTTAATTCCTCGCAGGCGCAAGAAACAAGCGCCTGTTTTAAGCAATTGCAAACAAGCGTTCTGCCGTTTTCTTCGTAATACCCCGTATCATTGCACCTTTTACAACGATAGGCAGGCTCAAAAACGTTTTTATCGTAGCCGTTTGAAGTGAGAATTTCTGCAAGCTCCGACTGCATTGCAAGGTTGCGGTCACGAAGATTTTTCATTTCTTCGGTAACATTTCCGCCGCTGATAACCGCACGTGCCGCCTGAATTCCACAACGTGAAATTTCCTTTTCAAGTTCCTTTGTTCTCGGTAATTTTATAAATATTTCGGATTTTCGCCTGTCGGCTTCCTTTTCAGCCTTTAGTCGTCTTTCAAACAGCTTGTCTGCCGCGGCTTTATAAACACTGCTGCTGTATCCCATTTAAATCACCTGCTTTTTAAAAATCATCAAGAGTATCTATTTTATCAAGCTCGTCTATGTTATACGAGGTTTTTCTTGTACCGGTATTTTTATTTTGAGAGCTTTCAAAGCTTTTAAGCTCTTTTTTGTTCCTGATTCCGTTGCTTTTCCAACGCTTTAAAATTCCGTCAATATAACTGAACTTCATTGCACCCTTGCTGTCAACGCATCTTTCGTATGCTTCACGCAGCATTTCAGATGAAAACTTCCATTCACCCACCCACTTTTCGCTGTAATCAAGCTGTTTTTTAGTGGGAGAACCGGCGTTTTTAAGACCGAAAGCAGAGGAAACAATTGAAAAATTCTTATTCATCTGCTTTACTCTGCGGATTTTGTCGTCAGCCGCTTCGAGCGTATCTATTCCCTCGTCAGCCCAGCCTATTCCGATTTTTTCAATTGCTCGCACATTGCCCTTGTCGATGCTGATGCAATACTGAATCAGCATAAGAATTACGTCAAGCGGCAAGCCGCAGGTGTCTTTGAGCATTAAAAGCGTTGAAATGTCGGAATTTGAAAGCACCTTGCCGAGTGCCGTCTGTGCTTCACTTACAAGAATTTTCAGTTCTTCGTCAACTGCAAGTCGCTGTGAGGTGAAAACATAATCGGGCTTTTGAGGACGTGTTACTGTAAAACGCTGTTTTGCCGACTCAACATTGTTTGAGATTTCTTCAACAGATACTTCTTTATTTTCTTGCTTTATTTCTTTAACAGAATCATCATATGAAATTTTTTCTGCCTGAGAATTATAAGCTCCTCTTTCATCAGTTACAGCCTGCACCGGTTTGTATTCATTTTCGCTTTTCTGCAAAATTCCCATACTCACCCAGTAATCAAGAGCTTCGGGAATATCGGTGACATTTACGCCTGTAGCCGATGAAATGTCGCTGTCGGTAAGTTCATTTCCGCTGTTTCGCAGAACGTAAAGCAAAACTTTTAGCTTCACACCGTCGGAAAATTTAAGTCCCTCATCGACGATTTTTGAGGGCACTGCAAAAACAGAGCTCCACGCTCCGAGATTTATTTTTATTGACATTATATCTACACCCTTTATCTTTCTATTAGTATAACATAAGTTTTAGTATTTCAAAATAAAAAAATAGAATTATATAGATTTTTTTAAAAAACTGTGTTAACATAATAACAAAAGATTCAGAAAGAGGTCGATAGTATGACACACACATATATTCCCCACGGCGTTTGTTCAAGACAGATGAATGTTGAGCTTGACGAAAACGGAGTTATTACAAACTGCGAAATCATCGGCGGCTGTGCAGGCAACACAACGGGTATCTGCGAACTTGTCAAAGGTATGAGTGCAGAAGAAGCAATTAAGAGAATGAAGGGTATTGACTGCCGAGGCAGAGGAACTTCCTGCCCCGACCAGCTTGCAAACGCTCTTGAAGAGGCTCTGGAGAAAATCTAAACTTTTCTATTGTCTTTTTTGCGGTGATAGATTATAATTTTCGGCTTTACGTGTCTGCATTTTGATAAAACAAGATTTATGATGCGTTTTACCAAAAACGAAAATGCGGCAATAAAAGCCGAAATTATGACTATTACTCCAATGATTATCAAAAATTCATACATAAAAAACATCCTTACATTTATAAGATAATTAAATTATAAATGTAAGGATTTGTATTTTTTAAAGAAACGTGTAGGACAAAGTTAATTTTCAAGCATAGCCTTGAATTCTTCCTCTGTGATGATTGTTATTCCAAGCGACTGTGCCTTTGTAAGCTTACTTCCTGCTTCCTCGCCTGCAAGAACGTAGGAGGTCTTTTTGGAAACTGATGAGCTTGTTTTTCCGCCGTTTTCTTCAATTATCTTTGAAGCCTCACTGCGTTTCATTGTCGGAAGCGTTCCTGTTAATACAAAGGTTTTTCCGCTGAAAATTCCGCCGTCTGACTTTGGTGCGGAGGATTTCATTTTAAGTCCGAGCAATTTTAAATCGGCAATAAGCTCCTTTGTACTGTCAAGCGAAAAGTAATTTTCAATACTCAGAGCCATTACCTCGCCAAAGCCGTCAATCGTTTCAAAATCGGCGGCTTTTGCGTTCATAATATCGTCAATTGTCGGGAAGTTTTCGCACAAAAGCTTTGCCGCTTTAAGTCCGATATTGCGGATTCCGAGTGCAAAAACAAGGCGGTAAAGCTCGTTTTCCTTTGACTTTTCAATGGCAGAAATAAGGTTATTTGCCGACTTTTCAGCCATTCGTTCAAGGCTTGATATATTTTCAGCCTTTAGTCTGTACAAATCGGCAGGGGATTTTACAAGCCCCTCGTTTACAAGCTGTTCAAGCACGGCAGGGCCGAGTCCGTCTATGTCCATTGCATCTCTGCCGACAAAGTGAATCAGGTGGCGCATAAGCTGTGCAGGACAATCTGTGTTGGTACAGCGTATTGCGGCTTCTCCCTCGTCCTGTGAAACAGGACTTCCGCACGACGGACAGAGTGACGGAAATTCAAAGGGTACTGCGTTTTCGCAGTGCTCTTTAACAGAAAGCACCTCAGGGATAATCTCGCCAGCTTTGCGGATTATAACCGTATCGCCTACGCATATACCTTTTTCTTCTATAAAGTCTTTATTATGGAGCGTTGCACGGCTGACCGTTGTTCCTGCTAACAAAACAGGCTCAAAGTTTCCGACAGGAGTTAACACGCCCGTTCTGCCGACGTTGATTTCAATGTTCAGAAGTTTTGTAGGCTTTTCCTCGGGCGGATATTTGTAGGCTTCCGCCCACTTCGGGTATTTTGCGGTACTGCCAAGGAGTGAGCGTGTTTCAAAGCTGTTGACCTTTACAACAGCACCGTCAATTGCGTAATCAAAGCTTCCTCGCATATCTCCGATTCGCTCAATTTCTGAAATTACATCCTCAATATCGTCATAGACGTTGTAAAAGGCTGTGGGAAAACCAAGCTCTATAAGATAATTAAGGCTCTGACTGTGGGTTGTAAGCTCTGCTCCACGCACCTGCTGAATGTTGAAAACAAAAATGTCGAGCTTGCGCTGTGCGGTAATTTTTGCGTTTTTCTGACGCAAAGAGCCTGCGGCGGCATTACGTGGATTTTTGAAGGTCTTTTCCTCGTTCTCCTCCTGACGTTTTGTAAGCTCGTTAAAGCTTTCAAACGACATATAAACCTCACCACGCACCTCGAGGTACTCGGGAGCATTTGAAATACGCTTTGGCAGACTTTTGATTGTCATAAGGTTATCCGTTACGTCCTCGCCTGTTGTGCCGTCGCCACGTGTTGAGCCACGAACGAACACGCCGTTTTCGTATTCGCAGGAAACTGACAAGCCGTCAAATTTAGGCTCGACTACATACTGTACATTCTGTGACACCTCACGCACCTTGCGGTCAAAATCACGCAGTTCATCGTGAGAAAAGCTGTCGTGCAGGCTCTCCATAACTACGGTGTGCGTAACGGGAGAAAACTTTTCACCTGCGTTGCCGCCCACTCTGTTTGTCGGCGACATGGGCAATTTAAGCGACGGAAACTGCTCCTCGAGATTTTCAAGCTCTCTGAGCATTTTATCGTATTCAAAGTCTGAAATTTCAGGCTCGTCCATATTGTAATATAAATTATTGTGGTATTCGAGCTGTTTTGTAAGCTCTTTTATACGGCTTTCAGCCGAAATTATATCCATATTTTCACTCCGAAAGATTTTTGACTGTTATTATAATTCTATTTCAGAATTATTTATTTACCGCAGAAGTTCCCTTTTCACGCAGGAAGGTTGACTCCAAATCGGCAAGGTGAAGCTTTACAGCAAGAGGATAGCGATCATAAGCCTGACTTATTGCATTGCTGTTTTTGTCGCCGAACTCGCCCATATGCCAGCGTATAGCCATTGCTTCGTCAATTTTTAGATGCATTTTGCGTTCAATAAGGAATACCGACTTTTCGCCGTGACCGTATGGGAACTGGTCCTCAATTGCATAATAGGGCACCTTTTCCCACTGTCCTGTGAGATCGTTTTTGACATTTCGGGTTGAAACCTTATAAAACTGTGCCTTGCACAAATCGTGGAGCAATCCGCAGATTGCAAAGCTTTCAAGATTGTCGGTTTCTTCGTCAAAATGCTTTTCCATCATTGTATTGAACACGCTGACAGAATGCATTACAAGTCCGTTTTCACAGGCACAATGGTACTTTGTGCTTGCCGGTGCTGTGAAAAAGTCGGTGCGCTTGAGCCACTCCAAAAGCTCGTCTGCACCCTGGCGAGTGATATGTTCCTGATATATGGCAATAAATTCTTCCTGCGGCGTCATAGTAATCCTCCGTTCACTTTATACTAAAAAAACAGGGCACCCGTTAAGGTGCCCGATTTATGTTTGATTATTCAGCGTCCTCAGCAGGAGCTTCTTCTGTTTCAGCAGCATTTTCAGCAGGTGCAGTTTCCTTTACGGGAGCCTGCTCGTCCTCAGGAAGAAGTGCACGCATTGAAAGGCTTACACGCTTCTTGTCAAAGTCGATTGCAGTAATCTTTGCGTCAACAACTTCGCCAACCTTAAGAACGTCAGCGGGCTTGTCGATTCTCTTGTTGGCAATCTGGGAAATGTGGATAAGACCGTCAATGCCGGGGATGATGTTTGCAAATGCACCGAAGGTTGTAAGACCAACGATTGTAGCCTTGACAACTGTGCCCTCGGGATAGTTGTTCTTGAGGATCTCCCAGGGATTGTCCTCAGCGTTCTTGAAGCCGAGAGAAATCTTCTTTGTTTCCTCGTTGATGTCCTTTACATAAACGTCAACAGTGTCGCCAACGTTAACAACCTCGTTGGGGTGCTTGATGTGTGTCCATGAAAGCTCGGAAATGTGAATCATACCGAATACGCCGCCAAGGTCAACAAATGCGCCGTAGCTTGTGAGCGACTTAACAACGCCCTTGTAACGCTTGCCGATTTCGCAGGTCTTCCAGAATTCTTCACGCTGAGCAGCTCTCTGCTCTTTGAGCACGCTGCGGATTGAGCCGATTGCTCTTCTGCGTCTGCCGTGCTGTGAAACCTCGATAAGTCTGAAATCAACATCCTGACCTACGAGCTCCTCAAGGCTTTCGTCACGTGTAGCTGTAGCCTGTGAAGCAGGGATAAATATTCTTACGCCGTTGTAGAGAACGATTACGCCGCCCTTGACAGCCTCTGTTACCTTGCTTGTGAGAATTTCCTGAGAGTCAACCTTCTCCTGAAGCTCCTCCCAGCCCTTCTGAGCGTCTACTCTGCGCTTTGAAAGCATAATTGTGCCTTCCTGGTCGTTTGTCTTCATAATGAGAAGCTCAATTTCGTCGCCAACCTTAACAACATCCTCAGGCTTTGCATTGGGGTCGTTTGAAAGCTCGGAAGCAGGAATGATTCCTGTCTGCTTTCTGCCGACGTCAACCTGAACCTCGTTGGGCGCAATGCTGAGCACTGTACCCATTACCCTCTCGTTTGTATTTAAGTTTTTGAGGGATTCTTCAAGTAACTCCTCAAAAGATTCTTCAAAATTTGTTTCACCGGATTTAATTTCACTCATTGTATCCAGTACCTCCTTTATTATCCTTGCAGGTGTTGACGCACCCGCAGTTACGCCTATGTTTTTTGCCGACCTAACTTTTGAATAGTCAAGCTCGCTTGCCGTTTCGATAAGTACGGTGTTAAGACACTGCTTTTTACAGATGTCAAAAAGCTTGCCCGTGTTTGAGCTGTGCCTGTCTCCAATAACAATCATAAAGTCAGAAGTTGCCGCTATTGCATCCGCTTCGGTTTGCCTAACTGACGTAGCATTACATATTGTATCAAATATTTTCGCGTTTGTACATAGCTTTTTTATCTTTTTTATACATTTTTTCCATTCTTTTGTGTCAAAAGTGGTTTGTGCAACAACTAACACCTGTTTATTATTCGATTTTAGAATAATAGAGAGAACTTCATCAAGTTCTTCCTCGTTGTTGAAGGTGTGACACTCGGCTTTGCAGTGACCGATTATGCCGCAGACCTCGGGGTGTTTGTTGTTTCCTGCTATGAGTACAACGTCTTTTTCGGGGTCGGCTGACGACACCGTTTTGTGAATTTTTTTGACGAACGGACAGGTTGCGTCCTTGTAATCTGCTCCTTTTTTTTCAAGCTCATCAATCACTGACTGAGGGACTCCGTGAGAACGGATTACAAGAATTTCTCCTTCGTTAAGCTCGTCAACAGAATCAACAGGACGACAGCCTCGCTGTTCAAGCTCACGCACAACCTCCATATTGTGGATTATCGGTCCGAGAGTGCAGACCTTGAAATTTTTGTCGAGAAGCTCTTCAACCATTTTTATTGCACGATTTACGCCGAAGCAGAAACCGGCAGAATCAGCCTTTCTTATATTCACGCAAATCCTGCTCCCTCATCTTTTTGATTTCCGCCATAATGCGGTTTGAAGCGTCTTTGAGCTCACGTCTGCCGCCGTTGGGAGTAAGACCGAGTTCTTCGGGAGTAAGCGGTTCGCCAAAGTGAATTACACGCTTTGCAAACGTGTGCTTAGGATTGCCGACAACGGTTATGCAGGCAGGAATT
Source organism: Ruminococcus sp. (assembly GCA_051893995.1). Classification (GTDB taxonomy): domain Bacteria; phylum Bacillota; class Clostridia; order Oscillospirales; family Acutalibacteraceae; genus Ruminococcoides. Next base: position 5,287 of record JBJFHX010000153.1, on the reverse strand, counting down.
ACGGGCACCTGCATTTGCTGTGCAACAAGAGCACAACCGCTTCTCGGACGCATAAGCTCGCCTGTTTTTGTTCGACCGCCCTCAAGAAAAATCGTCATTATTTCGCCGTCTTTTATCAAATCCTCGCCTGTCTTGATAGCCTTGTTGTCTCCTGCTCCCCTTTCAACAGGGAAAGCACCGAGAGCACGAATAAGAACGGCAAAAGCCTTGTTGCTGAAAAGCTCTGATTTCGCCATAAAATAGAGTCTGCGTTTCTGGCAAAGACCGAGCAGAACAGGGTCGGAAAACGAGAGGTGATTGCTTGCGACAATAAAACCTCCCTTTTCGGGGATTGTGTGATTATTAATCGGCTTGTATCTGTAAAATAGCTTAAAAATCGGTGTGCAGACTACTCTGCCGATTGCATAGAGAACCTTTGACTGTCCCATCAGATATTCTCCTTTATTACAGAAATTATTTTTTCAACCGACTGTTCGAAATCAAGCTCGGTTGTGTCTACCGTTACACATCCATCGGCAGGCTTAAGGGGAGCAGTTTCACGGTGAGTATCGTTATAGTCACGGGTGATTACATCGTTTAAGATATCCTCGTATTTAACGTCCATTCCCTTTTCGCAGAGCTCCTTATATCTGCGCTGTGCCCTTGCTTCGGGGGAAGCGGTGAGGAAGATTTTTACCTTTGCATCGGGCAGAACTACTGTTCCTATATCACGTCCGTCCATAATTACATTGTGTGACTTTGCCATATTTCTCTGCAAGTCGAGTAGATATGCTCTTACCGACGGAACGGCTGAAATCTTTGACGCCATCATAGAAGCCTCGGGAGTCCGTATAAGTCCCGAAACGTCCTCGCCGTCAAGCAGAACAATCTGCTCGCCCTTTTCGTTAAAGGTAAGGTCAACGGTTATTTCACTTAACAGCTTTTCTACCTCATCCGACGGCTTCGGGTCAACGCCCTTTCGCGTAGCCGCAAGTCCGATTGTGCGGTAAAGTGCGCCTGTGTCAACGTAGATAAAGTCAAGAGCTTTTGCAGCTCTCTTTGCAATTGAAGACTTTCCTGCTCCCGCAGGTCCGTCAAGTGCTATTGCAACTGACATTTATTTCATCCTTTCAAAAAGTTAAATCAAATTAAAGCTCAGCGGCGGAAATTCCTGCAAGTCTGCCTGTGCTCCAAGCGATCTGCAAGTTAAATCCGCCTGTATAAGCGTCGCAGTCGATAACCTCTCCTGCAAAATACAAGCCCTTTACAAGCTTGCTTTCCATAGTTTTTGGGTTGATTTCAGAGGTCTTTACTCCGCCCGAGGTGATTATCGCCTCTTCAATGGGGCGAAAACCGCTTATTTCAACTGTAAATTCCTTTAGAATTTCGCAGAGCTTTCTACGTTCTTCCTTGGTAACCGAGTTGCACTTTTTATCAAAAGGCACTCCCCAGCGTTTCAGAACGGGAACTATAATCTTCCTCGGCAAAAGCTTTGAAAATGAATTTGAAACATCTTTATTTGAGTTTTCCCTGAAATCATTTTGAAGTCTTTTGTCAAGCTGTTCAGGTGACAGCGCAGGCTTTAAATCAATTACGGCGGTGTATTTGCCGTTGGTAATATCACGGATTTGTGAGCTTGCCGACAGAATCATCGGACCGCTCATTCCGAAGTGAGTAAAAAGCATTTCGCCGAAATCTGAATAGACTGATTTCTGCGATTTATTATCAACAATTTTAAGCGATACATTTTTAAGCGACAAGCCCTGCATTGATTTACAGTCGGGATTTTTGCTTTCAAGCGGTACGAGCGAGGGCTTAAGCTCGGTTACGGTATGACCTGCCTGCTTTGCAAGCGTGTAACCGTCGCCTGTTGAGCCTGTCAGCGGATAGCTTTTTCCACCGCAGCAGATTATTACACTGTCGGCATAATATGTTTCATTTTCGCACTTTACGCCGATTATCTCGTTGTCCTCAATTATAAGTGAAGCTGCATTATCGCAGACGATTTTACATCCCTTGTCAATTACAAAATCGTGCAGAGTATCGACAACGTCAACAGCCTTGTCCGACATCGGAAAAACTCTGTTTCCCCTCTCGGTTTTAAGCGGCAGTCCGAGCTGTTCGAAAAAGTCAATTGCGTCCTGCGGAGTAAAGCCGTTGAGTGCAGAATAAAGAAATCTGCCGTTTACGGGTACGTTTCGGATAAAATTCTGAACGTCACAATTATTTGTTACGTTGCATCTGCCCTTGCCCGTTATCATAATCTTTCTGCCGACACGCTTATTTTTTTCAATCAGCGTTACCTTTGCACCGTTCTCTGCGGCAAATCCCGACGCTATTAAGCCTGAAGCACCTGCGCCGATTACAACTACCTTTTTACTTAGCATTTTCTGATTTACTATCCTGTTCTTCATCGTGGTTGGTGTAAACACCCTCTTTGTTCCACACTCTTTCAAGCTTACGGAAGGTATCGGAAACCTCGTCCTTTTTCTTAAGAACGGTTGCAACAATCAAAGCGTTGATAAGACTCAGCGGCGCTACAAGGGAATCGACAATTGACGCCATATCACTTCTTGCAATAAGCACTGAGTCAGCCGACTGCACCAGAGGTGAAGCCATACTGTCGGTGATTGCAACGGCGTGAGCACCTCTTGAACGGGCAAAATCCATAGCCTCAACAGCCATTGCGCTGTAGCGAGGAAATGAAATTCCAATCATAACGTCCTTGTCGGTTATTCTGAAAATATGCTCGTATGTAGTGGTAGAGCTTGTGGTGTTGATTACACGCACATTATCGAAAATAAGCTCAAAATAGTATGCAAGAAAGCTTGCAATTGCGGCAGTTGAACGCACACCGAAAATGTATATACGCTCAGCCTTGCAGATTTCATCAACGGCACGGTTGAAGTCCTCGTGCGAGGTTTCTTCAATTGTTCTTCTGATTTTTTCGATATCCTGATTCAGAACGCTGTCGAGCACATTGTCATCGCCGATACGTCCCGAGGTGACTTCAATTCGCTGAACGGAGGTGAGCTTGTTTCTTATCATCTCCTGCATAGCCTTCTGAAGCTTAGGGTAGCCATCGTAGCCAAGCTCAGAGGCAAAACGGACAACCGTACTCTCAGAAACTCCGACTGTTTCGCCAAGCTTTGAAGCAGTCATAAAAGCCGCCTTATCGTAATGTTCTTCTATATATAAAGCAATCCTTTTCTGTCCTTTTGAAAAGGAATTCATCATCAAATCAATTCTTGTCAGCAAATGCGTTATCATTTTATGATACTCCTTGTTTTGTATATCTATACTTTTTCATTTTAACATAAAGACTTGCAAAATTCAATAATTACTACTTTAATTTTAATTAATTTTTACAACTTGAAAAATGCTGTACGTGATATTATAATGAAATAAATTATATTTGATAACGGAAAGAAACTGACTATGAACGCTTATGATTTTGACAAAACAATTTATGACGGTGACTCTACGGCTGATTTTTACCTGTTCTGTCTGAAAAAGCACAAGAGTATTTTACTTTTTGCACCGTCGCTTTTATGCGCTTTTTGCAGGTTTTATGTTTTTAAAAGAGGTACGAAAACAGAATTCAAGGAAATAATGTACCGTTTTCTGACAAAGTGCAGCGCTGAAAGTGACGTTGCAGAGTTCTGGGACAAATACTGCGGAAAAATTAAGGACTTTTACATAAAACAGAAAAAAAGCGACGATGTGATTATTTCGGCATCACCTGAATTTCTGCTTGCTCCGATTTGCAGAAAGCTCGGTATAAAGCACCTTATCGCCTCAAAGGTTGACAGCAAAAGCGGAAAATACAGCGGAATTAACTGTCACGGCAAAGAAAAGGTGAGAAGATTTTACGAGAAATTCAATGACGGAGAAGTTGACGAGTTTTATTCTGACAGCTTAAGCGACACGCCTATGGCTGAGATTTCTAAAAAAGCATTTCTTGTTAACGGTAATAAAATTACGGAATGGAAAGTAAATAATAAATAAAACAGACAAAACCGCTCACGAAAGAAATTTCCTCGTGGGCGGTTAATTAATTTATCAGATTTTTACGAAATGTCTTTTCTGCAATACTTTATAAATCCTGCCGATATTCCGACTACGGCAAACAAAATTCCTATTGCTATCATATTCATATCAAGGCTTACATTTCTTACTATTTCAGCTCCGTCTGCATAGCCGAACGGAGTTATGTATTTAAGAAATTCTGCGCTTTCGGTAAGATTTGCGATGATATTCAAAAAGTACATTATAACGGCAATTCCGAGTCCTGTTCCGATACTTCCTCTGCGCAGAAAAGCAGAAACACCAAAGCAGATTCCTGCAAGCTCAAGCTGTAAAATAAGATACGCAGTGTGCATAAGCGTTATTTCCTGCCAGGGCACTGCTTCGCCGATAATTGCAATTGACGAAACGGCAGTTACATAGACAACAACATTCAGTATTAATATCTGTAAAATAACAGAAATTAATTTTTCTGCTACAACACGCACTCTGCTTACGGGGTGCGTGAGCAGGAATTCAGCCGTACGCTCCTTTTCTTCCTTTGAAAGCACTGATATTGCGCATAATGACGCAAAAAACGCTCCGCCGAGTCCGAGAATATTTCCGCACTCAACAGCGTAAAAGCCGAGTAGTGTTCCGAAATTTACCTTATCCATTCCGAAAGCCTGCGTAAAACTTCCCATTGACGAAAACACTTCGCTTACCTCGTTCATCTCACCCTTCATTTCGGGGAACATAAATATACAAACTGCAAGCAGAAAGCCTATTGCGATTGTCCAGATTATCAGGCTGATTCTGCTCTGCCTTAATTCGTGTCTGATTACCGTCATTGTCTGTCACCTCCGTCAAGATAATAGTGCATAAAGATTTCTTCAAGGTCGGGTTCGGAGATTGATAAATCGTTGATTCTGAATTTTGAAATAAACTGTAAAAACTCGTTAATATCTCCGCTGAAAAGAAAGCTTATGCCGTTGTCGGTCTTTTGAACGTCACGCACGTTTTTCAAGGCTGAAATATCAGCATTACCGTCTATATGTATCCGCTTTGCGTTAGTCTTTGAAAGAGCTTCTACGCTGTCGCAGGCTATGAGCTTTCCCTCTCTGACAATTGCCGCCCTTGTGCAGTTCCTCTGAATTTCAGAAAGTATGTGCGAGGAAAGGAAAATCGTTGTTCCCTCTGCATTACGTTCCTTGAGAATTGTGAAAAACTCCCTTTGCATAAGCGGGTCAAGTCCGCCGGTCGGCTCGTCAAGGACACAAAGTCGAGGCTTTTGTTGGAGTGC